>JADFPD010000084.1 GCA_022562475.1 Chloroflexota bacterium
CAAGGAAACGCTTGCCCAGACCAATCCTCAATTGATGCAAGAAGAATCGGGCCGGCTGGCGGAGCGGGTCGAGTCCATAGAAGCAACCCAGCGCGACCTGTTAGCTGAGCTAGGAGAGATTAGGACTCTCGTTAGCCAGTTAACCGGTGAAGAGGAGTCATCGGCGCTGCGGGTCAGGCGGAACACACTGATTGAGGAGTTGCAGGCGCAGGCGTTGGAGTGGTCGAAACTAACATTAGCTGAAGAGTTGCTGCGTCGAACACGCTTGAAGTTCGAGGAAGACCGCCAGCCCGGCGTGATTCAGCACGCGCAGAAATTCTTTTCAACCATTACGGATCACCGCTACGACCGCGTGTATGCTCCTATCGGGGAGCAGACTGTCACAGTCATTGACCGGACCCTCGTCTCGAAACAGCCATCCGAATTGAGCCGGGGTACCCGCGAACAACTATACCTGTCGCTTCGATTCGGCCTGATTCGCGAGTTCGGAGAGCGGACGGAACGTCTGCCGGTTGTTGTAGATGAAGTGTTGGTAAATTTTGATCCCGACCGTGCCCGGCGTGCCGCCGAAGCATTCGTAGAGCTTTCAGAAACGAATCAAGTGTTGGTGTTCACCTGCCACCCGGAGACGGTCGCCCTGTTCGCCGATGTTGCGCCAGAGACGCAGGTTATCCGGATTGATGCCACTTAATAGTAGGGGCCCCACTACCCCTTTCTCCGCCGTCGCGATCGCTGAATACACCAGTTTCCCGGCCCAGGGAAACATGAACGTTCAACCATTCGGGGTGCGATGCCCAATTTGTCCCCTAACCCTCAACACCGCCTACAAAATTTCCTGCGCTATTCCCGACGCGGCAATCACAAGCCATCACCTCGTCGAAACCCAGATCCTACGACGAATTCAGGACGAATGGTTGGAAATACAGATCTTCGATGGAATATGCTACAGGCTGCGGACCAGTTTATCCAACTGGCTGATGGCCTTCTGGATATTTTCTTGGGAGTTGGCGTAGGACAGGCGGACGTATCCCTCGCCGAACTCGCCGAAGGCGCTGCCGGACAGCAGAGCGACGCCGGCTTCGTTCATCGCCCTAGTCTCGAATTCCATGCTGGTGAGCCCGGTCCCTTTGATGCTGGGGAAGGCGTAGAACGCTCCCTCGGGCTCCGGGCATTTGATTCCCGGAATGCTCCGTAGTCCATCGGCGATGAGCCGGCGGCGGACGCCAAACTCAGAGACCATGGCCTCAACTTCGTCCCTGGGTCCTTCCAAGGCCGCCACCGCCGCCGCCTGGGTGAACGTGGCGGCGCAAGAAACACTGTTCACGGCCAACTTCACGATATGAGGCACCAATTCCTCGGGCATGATCCCATAACCCAGACGCCAACCAGTCATGGCGTAGCTCTTGGAAAAGCCGTCCAGGATGATGGTGCGTTCCTGCATACCGGGGATGGACGAGATGCTGTAGTGCTCTCCGGTGTAGAGGATATCTTTGTAGATCTCATCGGCCAGCACGTACAGACCTGGGTGCTGCATCACGACGCCGGCGATGGTCTCCAATTCCTCTTTGCTGAGGGCCGACCCACAGGGGTTCTCCGGTGAGTTGATGATTATCAGCCGGGTCTTGTCAGTGATCAGGCCTGGCAAAGCGTCCAGGTCCGGGTGGTAGTCCTTCTCTTCCAAGAGTTGCATGGGGACCGGAGTGGCGCCGGCGAACTTGATCATGGACTCGTAGATCGGGAAGCCGGGGTTGGGGTAGATGACTTCGACGCCGGGTTCGGCCAAGGCCAGAAGCACGTAGAACATTATGGGTTTGGCGCCAGGCGTGACAACCACGTTGGCCGGGTCGGTGTCGGTCCCCCGGACCTCGCGGCTGTTCCGGGCGATGGCCTCCCGCAGCTCGGGCAGGCCCGCCGTGGGGCCGTAATGCGTGAACCCGTCGCTGATGGCTTGCATGCCGGCCTCAACGATATGACGGGGCGTCTCGAAGTCTGGCTCTCCGATCTCCAGGTGGATTATCTCTTTACCCTGGGCCTCCAAAGCCCGTGCCTTGGCCAACACTTCGAACGCCGTCTCGGTGCCTAGGTCGTTCATGCGGGCGGCAACTGTCATCGTTCCTCCGGAATAGTGGGGGCTTTTAACGCGGCAAAGTGGGCGTAGGAAAGGGTTGAGGACTCAGTCCGACTGGACCTGGTTCTCGGTGCGGACCGATAGGCCATAGATCTTGATGAACCCCTCGGCGGAGGCGTGATCAAACTCGTCCGCGCGGTCATAAGTCGCCAGGCCGTAGTTGTACAGCGCCTTGGGCGCCTGGCGCCCCACCACGGTGCAGGTCCCTTTGTGCAGCCGCACTCGGATGTCGCCGGTGACGAACCGCTGGGTGCTCTGGACGTAGGCGTTCAAATCGGCCCGGTGGGCGGTGAACCAAAGGCCGTTATAGATCACGTCGGCGTATTCCTGGGCGATGCGAGCCTTGGTGCGGGCCTGGTCTTTAGTCAGGGTCATGGCCTCCAGCGACGCATGGGCTGTGTGCAGCAGCGTCGCCGCTGGGCATTCATAGATCTCCCGGGACTTGATGCCCACCAAACGGTTCTCCACATGGTCGATTCGCCCGATGCCATGGGCGCCGGCCAGGGTGTTTAGATGATTTATAAGGCCGGTCCCGGCCATGCTTTCCCCGTCAACCGAGGTCGGCACGCCACGCTCGAAATGAATCTCGACGTAGGCCGGCTCGTTGGGGGTGGCTGCCACCGGGCTGGTCCAGGCGTAGGCGTCCTCGGGAGGTTCCAACCAAGGGTCTTCCAGCTCTCCGGCCTCCACGCTCCGGCCCCAAAGGTTTTCGTCGGTGGAGAACCGGCTGCGGTTGGCGTCGATGGGCAGATTGCGCGCTTGGCCGTATTCGATCTCGTCTTGCCGGCTCATTCCCCAGTCGCGTATGGGAGCGATGACATCTATATCCGGCCCCAGCGCGGCGATGCCCACCTCCAGCCGGACCTGGTCGTTGCCTTTGCCGGTGCAGCCGTGGGCGATGGCGTAGGCGTCATGCTCCCTCGCCGCCTCGACCAGATAGCGGGCGATCAGCGGGCGTCCCAAGGCTGTGGCCAGCGGGTATTGGTCCTCGTATATCGTCCCGGCTTGCAGGGACGGGAATAGGAACTCATTGACCAAGGTGTCCCGGCCGTCGACAGTCAGGGCCTCCACGGCGCCGATGCTCAGCGCCCGTTGGCGGATGGACTCCAAGTCCACCATCCCCAGGTCGACGGTCAGAGTGATTATGTCTGCGTCGTACTTCTCCTGCAGCCATGGGACCGCCACCGTGGTGTCCAGACCCCCGCTGTAGGCCAGCACGATCTTCGGCTTTGCCATCTTTTATCTAGGTTGCTCCGTTGGTCATTGTTTCCAGAGTCAGGCGTGATTAATGCTAAGAATACGCCCCATCCTAACCTTCCCCTTGAAGGGAGATGGGACTAGTTCTTTCCTTAGATGGTCGCCAGGGCGTTGCCCAGGCGCTCCAGACCCTGGTCGATCTCTTCCTTGGTGATAGTCAGGGGCGGCATGAAGCGGATGGTGGTGGGCCGGGGCGCGTTCAGCAGGATGCCGGCCTCGTTGGCCGCGGTGAGCACCTGGGGCGATATCTCGCTCTCAAACTCGATGGCGGCCAGCAAACCCTTGCCCCGCACATCGGAGATGAATGAAAACCGGCCCCTCAGGTCATTCAGCCGGCCCAGCAAGTAAGGTTCCATCTCCTTGGTCTTGCCGGGAATATCGTTGTCGATGAGGAACTTGGTCCCCGCGTAGGCGGCGGCGGTGGTGAGCATGTTGCCGCCGAAGGTCGAGCCGTGGTCGCCGGGCACCAGGGCCATGCAGTGCTCTTTAGACATGAACGCGCCGATGGGGACTCCGTAGCCTAGCCCTTTGGCTAGGGTCATGACGTCGGGCTCTACGCCGTATTCTTGGTATCCGAACAGGCTGCCCAAGCGGCCCATGCCGGTCTGGACCTCGTCCAGGATCAATAGGATTCCCTTTTGGTCGCACCAGTCTCTGACCCGTTTCAGGTAATCGTCGGCGGGGATTATCACGCCGGCCTCGCCCTGCACCGGCTCGATCATGACTGCGGCCGTCTTATCGGTTGTTGCGTTCATGATGGCTTCGACATCGTTGTAATCAACGTGGACGAACCCCGGCTGCAGGGGAGTGAATTTCTCCTGGTAGTGGGGCTGGCCGGTGGCGGCCAAAGTCCCCATGGTGCGGCCATGGAATGAGTTGAGGGCCGTGATGATCTCGTAGGCGCCGTCGCGGTTGAGTTTGCCGTAGCGGCGGGCCAGCTTCATGGCCCCTTCGTTGGCCTCGGCCCCGCTGTTTCCGAAGAAAACCAGGTCCAGGGCGCTGTTCTCGATCAGGGTCTCGGCCAGTTGCAGTTGGGGCACGCTATAGAACTGGTTGGATACCTGCATCAACGTCGCCGCTTGTTCGGAGATGGCCTTGGTCACCACGGGGTGGCAATGGCCCAACTGGTTCACGGCCCAACCGGCGACGAAGTCCAGATACTCTTTGCCGTCGGCATCCCAGGCGCGGGTGCCTTCGCCCCTGACCAGCACCACCGGTTGGCGGCGCACCGTCTGGGCGTAATATTTCTTCTCAACGTCGATCCAATCGCTGCTCTTGGTCATCGTGGGTCTCCTCTCCCATTATCGTTCTAGGGATTCACGTAGGCGTTCCACAGCCTCTTGAAGCTCTTTCAAGGCCTCATCCAGTTCGGTGACCGCATCCTCGATTTCCTGCAAGTCTTCCGTGACCGGATTTGCCTGGCCGTCCACACCTACCCCCGCGGCGCCGGTAGTTCCGCCCATGGGAGGCGCCCTACCCTCCAGCAGCAGGGCCAATCCTTCGCCGACGCTATCTGCCATAACAACGTTGCTACCGTCGGCCAGGATCACCTTCTTGAGCTCCGGAAAAGCCAGCGTTTCCGACTGGAGATACAAAGGCTCCACATAGATTATCGCATCGCCCACCGGTATGACCAGTAATTGTCCTCGGACCACCTGCGACCCGGCCCCGTCCCACAATGTGAATTGCTGGGAGATGGTCTGGTCGTTCTCGATGCGGGCCTCCACCTGGGCGGGCCCGTCAACCTGCGGGTCGTTGGGCACGATAAAGGCGTTGAGCTTGCCGTAATGGACCCCGTCGTTACGGGCCGTCAGCCAGCCGACCAGGTTCTTTTTATCCCCGGCTGGACTGAAGGGCAACATTAACACAAACTCTTCACTGTCGCCGCCGGGCATCTGCAATATCAGGTATGAGGGATGGACCTCGACCCCCCGCTTGCCGAACCGGGTGTCCTGAGGGATGGACCACTGCTCAGCCTGATTGAAGAAAATCTGGGCGTCGGTGATGTGGTAGCGCAGGTACATACCGGCCTGGGCCGAGAACAGACCGTTGGGATAGCGGATGTGAGCTTGCAGGTCAGGAGGCATCCGGTCAAAGTCCAAGAACAGGCCAGGGAAGGCGCGGCGGTACATCTGCAGCAGCGGGTCGCCTGGGTCCATGACATAGATGGACACTTCGCCGCTGAAGGCGTCCACCACCGCCTTGACGCTGTTGCGGATGTAGTTGAAGCCGCCTTCGGTTAGGGTGGAATAGGGGTAGCGGTCGGTGGTTGTGAAGGCGTCTTGTAGCCACCACAATTTGCCCGCTTCATCCACCACCGGGTACGGGTCCTCGTCCATGGTCAGGAACGGCGCCAGCTCTTTCACCCGCTTACTGACCTGACGCCGGTACTGGATGCGCGTTTCGGACGATATTTGGTCGCTAAGCAGTATGTTGATGTCGGCGAATTGCCAGGCATAGGCCAGCCGCCGGAATGTCGAACCCAGAATCACCCCTCCGGAACCGTCGTAGTGCAGGTTGCTTCCCGATGGGCCGATCTCAGGGGCCGTGCTGTTTACGATGGCGAAGGGCACCGGGGACTCACCGTAATACAATTCTGGCCGCCGTATGGGAATCTCCCCTCGGATGGGAATATCTCGGATAAAGAATTCGGGGCGACCCTCCTCTGGAGTGAAGCCGGTGGCCGGGCTCATGGCCACGCCGTAGCCATGGGTGTACTGGAGTCTGCGGTTCACCCAGTTGCGGGCGTCGGCGGGCAGGTTGTCCGGGTCCAACTCCCTCGCCGCCAGCAGCACCTGCCGCAGCCGTCCATCCAATATGTACCGGTCCGAGTCCATGTTCAAGAAGTTGTAATACAGTTCCATGAACTGGAGTTGGTTGTAGGCGTCTCGCAGCGGTTCCACGTCCCACAACCGTATGTTTTCGATGACCGCCAGATTGTTGGCGATCACGCTGGCATCCAGGTCCCTGACCGGTGGGAGGGGAACTTCTACGACCAGGTCCAACTGGTAGGCAAGCCGGGTAGCCTCGATGTTCCGTTCGATGTAGACCTGCTCCAGTTCAAACTCGTTGGGGTCCACCTGGAAGCGTTGAAACAGCACCGGAAAGGCCAGATTGGCCAGTAGCGCCATGATGACCCAGAGGCTGAAGGAGCCCAGCATCAGCCTAAGACCGCCAAAAGAGTTGCTGATAAAGAAAGCTCCCGCGCCCAGGGAAGCGATGGCGGTCATCAGCCATAACACCGGTATGCGGGCGTGGATGTCGGTATACCCGGCCCCGGCCACCAGTCCTCCCGGCGATACGACCAGATCGTAGACGGAAAGGGCGTGCCCAGCGGCGATGCTCATCATCAAAAGACCGCCCAATATCCCTATGTGCTTCAACATCCGCGGCGCCAGGAAGAAGTTCAGGCCCCGCAGCCCGTATATCCCCGCATATAAGAACAGGGACATCACCACGGACGTGATGAGGATGCCCATGGTCCAGCTCTGGACGAAATTGAGCATAGGCATCGTCACGATGAAGAATGAGAGGTCCTGGCCGAATTCGGCGTCTGATACGCCGAAGGAAACCTTGTTCAAGAACAGCAGAAAGGTCTCCCAGCGGCCGGCGGCGGCCGAGCCGAAGACGGGCGCGGCGGTCAGAACGGTGATGACCACCGCCGCCACCAAAAGCGCGCGTAAAAGCCGCATCGTCTCGTCCGTCACGGGGAGGGTGGAAGGGCCTCTGGAGAACCGGAAAGTGAAGTAGAAGTTGACGCCGAGGACGGCCGCCGTGACCGCCGTCCCGCCGATGAAAAGCCAGATCTTCATCACCAATATCTTGGTGAATACGTCCTGGTAACCCAACCCGTCGTACCACAACAGATCGGTGTAGACGGTCCGCAGCCACCAGAGGACCAGGAAGGCGAAGAAAAGGCCCACGGCGATGATGCACCCATCGCGGACCCGCCGCAGGACAACGCCCGATACCCCCGGTAGATTCGGGCCCTCTGGTTGGTCGGAGTCGTTGGGCAGGTCATAGCTCATGATCTACTGGAATTACGCCATATCGCTACTTTCGCGTCTGCGGGCTCTTCCGAAGTCTCCAACGATGGTGGTCCCCGTTGCTTTTCCCCGCACGCATTCCAACAACGCATCGGGTTGCCGCCCGTCGATGATGTTGGCCACCGGGGAGCGTTCCAACGCCCGGAGGCAAGCGGACAGCTTGGGAATCATGCCTCCTTGTATCACCCCGGAGTTGAAGAGGATATTGGCCCGGCGCCGGTCGAGCCGCCTGATGACACGGCCGCCGCCATCCATGACGCCGGCTACATCGGTCAGGAATATAAGTTGCTCGGCCTCCAGCGCATGGGCCAGTTCCCCGGCGACCGTGTCGCCGTTGATGTTCAGCGGACTGCCCGCATGCTCGGAGCCGTCGCGCACGTGGACGCCAAGGGGAGCGATCATCGGTATGTATCCGCTATCCAGCAAAGCTCTGATCAGTTCGACGTTCACGCTGGTCACCTCGCCGACAAACCCCAGTTCGGGATTGCCGATCTTGGCTTCAACCATGCAACCGTCGATGCCGCTCAGGCCCACCGACCGGCCTCCGAATTCATGCATCAAGGAGACCAGTTCCTTGTTGATCAGTCCGGTGAGGACGGCGACCACTATCTCGAGGCTAGGCGCGTCGGTAACCCGCAGGCCGCCCACGAACCGGGGCGCAAGACCTTGACGCTGCATCCATTGGGTAATCACATTGCCGCCGCCGTGGACCACCACCACCTCCCGTCCTTCTTCTTGCAACCGGACCAGGTCTCTTATGCTGGTGTCGTGACTACCCAGGGTGCTGCCACCGATCTTTACCACTAAAGGATGGCCTGAAGTCGGTTGGCCCGCCAATTCTTCCTCCAAACGAAATAACTTAAATCAAGATAGGATCGAATGGGTGTGGAATCGGCTGCCGAAAGGGGGACCTTAAAACCCGGCGGAAAAGCAATCAGACCGCGGCTGGCCTGCCCCTGCCCGTGTCATTGACTACGGCCGTCCCACGCCCGAATATTTATTGTGAAATCGGACGCAAGCTCGTACGCGTGCAGGTGCCCAGGCCAATATTTGCGATAAAGGCCTGTTTAGGTGGTGTAGGCACTGTTGATGACCACGTATTCTTCGGTGAGGTCGCAGCCCCAGGCAGTGGCATGACCGTCCGAAAGATTTAAATTCACTCCGAACGTGACCTCTTCGCCACGCATCAGAGCGACCACGGCGTCCCGGTGGAAGGGCACCGGCCGGCCCGATTCCATGATGCAAACGCCGTTGATGTAGAGATCTATCTTCGACTCGACCGTCTCGGCGCCGCAGCGGCCCAGGGCCATGATCAACCGGCCCCAGTTGGGGTCGGCCCCGTAGACCGCCGATTTGACCAGCAGCGACGATGTAATGGTCTTGGCTGCCATCCGGGCGTCGGCTAGGTTTCGTGCGCCTCGGACCTCGGCAACGATCAAGCGGGTGGCGCCCTCTCCGTCCTGGGCCAATTGTCGGGTCAATTGGACCAAGACCTCGCTCAAGGCGTCTCTGAACGCGTCGGCGTCGGCGCTACCGGCGGAGATGGAATCGTTGCCAGCGGCCCCATTTGCTAGAACCACCAGGCTGTCATTGGTGCTGGTGTCGCCGTCGATGTCCAGCATATTCAGGGTGCTGTCGGCGATGTCCGGCAGTATCGATCGCAGGTAGTCTTGGTCCACCGCGGCGTCGGTGGCCACGAAGCACAGCATAGTCGCCATATTCGGGTGAATCATCCCGGAGCCCTTGGCCACGCCGCAGATATTGATCTCGGCGCCTCCGACGTTGACCGAAACAGCGGATTCCTTGGTCCGGGTGTCGGTCGTCATCATGGACCGGGCCAGGGAGTTTCCGCCTTCTTCGGCCAGTTCTATATTCTCGACACCCTTCCTGATCAATGTCATGGGCAATTCAACACCGATAACCCCGGTGCTGAAGACCAAGACTTCTTCGGGTTTCACGCCCAGTCCCGCGGCGGCCACGGCGGCCATCTCCTTGGCGTCGATGTAGCCTTGCTCACCCACGCCGGCGTTGGCGATGCCCGAATTGACCACGAGCCCTCTCACCGGTCCGCCCGCCGCCAGAGTCTCGCGGTTCACGGTCACCGACGGGGATACCAGCGTGCTCTTCGTGAACACCCCAGCCACGGAGCATGGGCTATCTGACAGGAGCAACCCCATGTCCATCTTGTCTTCGGAGTAGGTCTTGATGCCCACGTAGGTACCCCCAGCCCGAAAGCCTCGGGCGGTGGTTATGGTGCCCCCTTCTACGTGAGTGATTGCGCCGGTCATGGGCTACCTTCCTTCTGGATGATATCGAGTCGTTATTCCGTGCCTGGGCAAGCACCGAGTATATCACAAGACCAGCGTCATCCCTTGTGGATTCCGGCGAGGGGCTTGTCTCCTCTGTCCGGCTGTGGACTGGGCGTGGGGGTTCACCTATAATCGGGCCTGGTGCACACGCGGAAAATACTACTCGCAGGTGGCGGAATGGCAGCGGTAAGCCCTTTCAGGGGATGGCGGTACGACCCGGACACGGTGGGAGACATGGCCTCGGTACTCTGCCCGCCCTACGACATGATCGATGCGGAGACCCAAGAGGGGCTCAAGCGCCGGAACCGATACAACGTCATCCATCTGGAAGCCGGGGAAGGCTTGGACTGGAACACCTCGGCCAAGGAGCAGTACGCGGCGACCTCCGGTCTGTTTGACCGCTGGAGGAAGGATGGCGTTCTGCGCCAGGACGCTGAGCCCTGTTATTACCTGATGCGCCACAGCTTCCCCATGGGCGGCAAGAACATGGTCCGGGTAGGACTCATCGCCTCGGTCGGCCTGGAGGACTACGCAACGCGCCAAGTGTTGCCCCATGAGTTCACCCAAGCGCCGGCCATCCAAGACCGGGTCTGGCTGATGGAGTCATTGTCGGCCAACATCAGCCCGATAATGTCGATCTACCGCGACGCAGATGGCGTGTTGGACCCGTTGTACCAGCAAGTGATGAGCGGCGCGCCGGAATTTGACGCCAAGGACGACTCGGGCGGCGCCACCGCCCTGTGGCGAATCTCCGACCCGGGATTGCAGCGACGGATCGGTGAATTCTTCGCCGGCCGCCCTGTCTACCTGGCCGACGGCCACCACCGGTACGAGGCGGCCAGGCAGTACCAACTGGACCGCCACGCCGAGAACGCCGCCGCTAAGGCGGCCAATCTGGCCCACAATTACGTGATGATGACCCTGATCGCCTTCGACGACCCTGGTTTGGTCGTGCTGGGCTATCACCGCACGTTGAACGGCGTCCCGGCGGACAAACTGGCCAACATCAAAGCCAGGTTGGACGAGTTGTTCGACTCAGAAACTATCTCCGGAGACTCCGACGCATTGGTGGAACAAGTGGACCGGCTGGGCGCCAACCGGCGGCTGCTGGCTACGGTGGATACTGGCGGCGCCAAGCTGCTGACGCTTAAGGACTCGGCGGTTGAGCTAAGCTGGGGGCCCCTGGCGGCATCCGAGGCCTGGGTCCTTGAGGAGCAGGTGCTGCGGCCGGAACTGGGCGACGCAACTCTGGACTACTTAGACTTCATGCACGACCACGAAGCGGCTGTCGATCAGGCGACGAGCGGCGAGCTCCAGATGGTTTTCTTGCTCAAGCCTTTCCCGTTGGGCGCCTTCGAGAGCATCGTTGGCGGCGGACAGCGGTTGCCCCGCAAGTCCACCTTCTTCTACCCCAAGCTGCCCACCGGCCTGGTGATCAACCGGCTGGAGGGGGAACTCTAAAAGCGGCTAGCTCGCAGTCCGGCCGCCGTTGACTCGCTCTTTGAAACGCTCGGTGATGGCCTGCTCAGCCTGGCGGCTGTTGGCGGCGATGAACCCTTCCAACTGCTTGATCTCCGCCTGAACGTCCTCGCCGCCAGGCGTCCCGTTCTTCAGTTCGGCCAGATTGGACCGCGCCTCGTCCACGCGTTTCAGCAACTGCAGGGCTTCAAGTTCCTGGGTGGCGGCGTCTTTGATCGCCAGCAGCCTGCGCCGGTTGGCCACGGCGTCGTCAAGACGTTCCTCGATCTCTCCCATGGCGGTCAGCGACAATTCCAACGATGTCTGGCCGTAGACTGCCTGACGGGGCAGGCGGCGCAGTTGGGTCTGAAACTGGCTGACCAAGGCGTCCATTTGGTCTTCTTTGTTGCGCATCTCCGCGAGACTAAGCCTAAGGGTGGCCATCGCCTGTTCGAGCTGAGAAATAGCCACTTTGGGCACCTCCCATGACTAACCGCGAAAGATAACGCCGGAGCAACGATCACGCTACCCCGGCGGAATTTTCTCATCGATTCAATTATCCCACCGGTGCGGGCTTATTCCTACGTAATGAAACCCACTTCGGATGATAAATGTGCCTCATTGGGCGGCCTGTTGTCTACGGATCAAAGCCTACTTCGGGCAGGACGACTCTCAGCGCATCCATGACTTCGGTGATGTCTGATTTGTCGACGGAGCCCAGGTGGCCGATACGGAAGATATCGGCGGTCAACTTTCCCTGTCCACCGGCCAATACCACGTTGTGCTCGGTCCGCATCTTGCCCATCAAAGCCTTTTGGTCCACCCCTTCGGGAACTTTAATCGCCGTCACCGTATCCGACGCGTATGCTTCGTCTTCAACCAGCAATTTCAAGCCCAACTCACGCACGCCGTCGCGGGTCAACTGGCCGATGGTGGCGTGGCGTCCGAACACGTTCTCCATCCCTTCTTCCAAAAGCAGGTCCAAAGCCCGGCTGAGCCCGTACATCGCCGACAAGTTGGGGGTGAAGGGGGTTTGGCCACCCTCCAGAGAGCGCTTGGCCAACGTCAGGTCGAAGTAGAACCGGGGCATCTTGGCGGTCTGCTGGGCTTCCCAGGCACGTTCGCTTACGCTTATGAACGAAAGGCCCGGCGGGATCATGAACCCTTTTTGGGAAGCGGTGCCGACCATGTCGCAGTCCCAGGCGTCGACCGGAAGCGGGATGCAACCCAGGCTGGACACGGCATCGATCAGCAGCAGCTTGTCGAACTCTCCCTTCACGATCTTGGCGATCTCTTCCACCGGGTGGGTCACGCCCGTGGATGTTTCGTTGTGTGTGACCAGCACGGCTTTGATGTTCGGTTCGTCGTGCAGAGCCTTGCGGATGGCTTCGGGGTCGATGGGACCGCCCCACTCGAAGTCCATGCGTTTCACGTCGGCCCCGTAAGCCTCGGCCATGTCCACGAACCGGTCCCCGAACGCCCCCGCGGTGGCGGCGATGACCCGGTCTCCAGGGGACAGAGTGTTTACGATGGATGCCTCCAGGGCGCCGGTGCCGGAGGCGGTCAGGATCAGCAGGTCGTTCTTGGTCATGAAAACCTGCTTCAACTGCTCGGTGGATTTCTTGATCAGGGCAGCGAACTCCGGCCCCCGGTGGTTGATCATCGGGTTGGTCATGGCTTCGACGATATCGTCGGGGATGGGCGTGGGGCCGGGAGTCCTCAGGTTCTGGGGCGTCATTCTCTTCATCGGTCTATTCTTCCTATCTGCCTGCCGCCTCATTAAGAAACGTCAAAGCAGGCGGCAATCGGGTCCACGAGGGATTGTGGCCAGGCGGGCCGCCGACGGTCTCTGAGCCAAACGGTCAGGGATTTTCGCGGCCCTTTTTCCAAAGCTATTCAGGCACGGCGGGACTGCTGCGATTCAAGCGTAGAGAATTATATCACCACAGTGCGTGTCCGGCTATTTGGACCGGGGCGTATACGCCCATCGCCGGCCAAGCCCACCCCACTCGCCTTACCATCTCCCTGAGTTGACATGGGTTATAATTGCTCGAAATTCGCCGGGGCACAGATTCGGCCAGCCGCCATGCTCCGGCCGCCGGCGCAAATTTGACTCTGAACTTATTGGGAGGCTGACATGGCTTTGGAGATCGACAAACGGCACACGGCCCTTTTGGCCATGGACTTTGAGAACGACATCGTCCATCCGGATGGTGCGTTCAAGGACTTCGGTTTCGCCAAGATGGTAGCCGACAACAACGTCCTGGATAAGACGGCCCAACTATTGGCGGCGGCCCGCGGCGCCGGGATCACGGTGATCTACGTTTCGGTTAAGTTCCGTCCCGGCTACCCCGAGCGTCCCGCCAACGCCGGGCTCTGGCAGGGCCTCCACGGAGCTAGCGCACTTATCGAGGGCACCTGGGGCGCCGAGATCCACGAAAAAGTAGCCCCCCGGGAAGGCGAGGCCGTGGTGACCAAACGGGGCGTCTCCGCCTTCGCCGCCTCCGACCTCGACCAGATACTCCGCACCGCCCGTATCGGCACGCTGCTGCTGGCCGGCGTGGCGACCAATTTCGTGGTTGAAGGCACCGCCCGGCAGGCCTGCGACCTTGGGTACGACGCCGTTATAGTGGGCGACTGCTGCGCCTCCGTCAGCCAGGAGGCCCACGACGCGTCCCTCACCGTGGCGATGCCATTTCTCGCAACCATCACCACCCTGGAAGAGGTCGTGGCTGCCCTTAAATAGCCTAGAATCGAGCCTAAGTCCGCCTTACGCCATGCTATAATCGGCCCATGACGACAGGCTCGGGATTACTGGAAGGACTGAACCCCGCGCAGAAGGAGGCCGTCGAGACTGTCGACGGCCCTCTGCTCATCGTGGCCGGGCCCGGCAGCGGCAAGACCCGGGTCATCACCCACCGCATCGCCTACCTGGTCCGCGAGTACGGCATCAGCCCCTACAACATCCTGGCCATGACCTTCACCAACAAGGCCGCCAGGGAGATGCGCGAGCGGCTGGACCGGCTGGTGGGCTCCCGCAGCGACTCGCTGACCGTGGGCACCTTCCACTCTTTCTGCGCCAGGCTGCTGCGTTGGGACGGACATCACCTGGGCCTGGACTCCAACTACTCGATCTACGACGCCGACGACCAAGCCACCCTCATCAAGCAGTCCATGGAACTGTCGGATATAGACCCCAAGCGGAACCCACCCCGCGCCGTGCTCAGTCTGATCTCCAAGGCCAAGAGCATGCTCTGGGACTCCCAGGCCTTCGCCAAGAACGCCGACAATTACTTCGAGGAGACCTGCGCCCGCGTCTACCACCACTACGAGGAGCTGCTGACCCGCAACAACGCCCTGGACTTCGACGACCTGTTGATGAAGTCGGTGCAGCTCCTGCGGGAGTTCCCCGAGGTCCAGAAGAAGTACCAGGACCGCTACCAGTACATCATGGTGGACGAGTTCCAAGACACCAACATCGCCCAGTACCGCCTGGCCCGGCTGTTGGCCGAGGCTCACCAGAACATCTGCGTGGTGGGCGACCCCGACCAGTCGATCTACTCCTGGCGCAGCGCCGACATACGCAACATCCTCAGCTTCCAGCAGGACTACCCCAGGGCCAAGACCATCGCCCTGGACCAGAACTACCGGTCGACTGCAACGATCCTGGACGCCGCCAAGAGCCTGATCTCGATCAATGGCCAGCGCATCCAGAAGGACCTGTTCACCGACAACGACAAGGGAGAGCTGGTGGAGGTGCGGGAGGCCTACGACGAGGGCGAGGAAGCGGCCTTCGTGATCGGCGAGGCCGAGCGCCTGGTGCGGGAAGAGGGATTCAGGCCCGGCGACTGCGCCGTCATGTACCGGGTCAACGCCCAGTCCCGCGCCCTGGAGGAGGCCTGCCTGCACCAGGGCACCAAGTACCGGTTGGTGGGCGGCGTGCGCTTCTACCAACGGCGCGAGGTCAAGGACCTGATGGCCTACCTGCACCTGGTCTACAACCCCATGGACGACGTGAACCTGGGCCGGGTGATCAACGTGCCGCCCCGGGGCATCGGGGCCAAGACGATGCAGCAACTGGCCGCCTGGTCGCAGACCAAAAACCTTACGCTGTTCGCCGCCATGCAGGAGATCGCCGCCGCCCGGCTGGCCGGCGAGCCGTGCCCCGTCTCCATCACCGCCCGCGCCGCCACGTCCATCGCCGACTTCGCCGTGACCATGGAGAAGCTGATCGAATTGAGCCGCAAGGCGCCGGTGGTGGACCTGGTCGACCGGGTGGTCGAGGACACCGGCTTCAGAAGCTTCATCCAGGGCAGCGACGACCGGCCCCAGGAGCGGTGGGAGAACATCCTGGAACTGCGCAACACCGCCCAGGAGTTCAACGCCGAGACGCCGCCCGACGGTCTGGCCACGCTGCTGGAACGCCTGTCTTTAGTCGCCGACGTGGACAACTACGAGGAGGCCGACGACTCCATCACGCTGATCACCCTGCACCAGGCCAAGGGGCTGGAGTTCCCGGTGGTGTTCATGGTGGGCATGGAGGAGGGCCTGCTGCCCCACAGCCGGTCCATGGAGTCTGAGGACCAGCTGGAGGAGGAACGGCGGCTCTGCTACGTGGGCATGACCCGCGCCGAGAAACGCCTCTACCTGACCCGCGCCTTCCG
>JADFPD010000159.1 GCA_022562475.1 Chloroflexota bacterium
CGGCGTGAAGCCCCACGCCTGCTGCCGCTACAACCAAGGGCCCATCGACTGTCTGCTGGACGTGAGGCAGAACCTCGATTTCGAGCCCATGGAGATCGAAGAGGTCAAGATCGGTATACTCAGCCAGGGCATGCCGTTGGTCGCCCAGCCCGAAGATGCCAAACGCAACCCCAAGTCGGTGGTGGACATGCAGTTCAGCATGCCCTTTGCCGCGGCCGTGGCCCTGACCTACGGCAGCGCTTCCCTGAAAGAGTACGCCCTGGGAGTGCCGGAGCGCCCTGAGGTGCGACATATCATGGACCGGGTCCAATGCGTGACCGACCCCAAGTTGGACGCCCAAACACCCCGCTATTTCCCGGCCTGGGCCGAGGTCCGCACTACCGATGGCCGCACCTTCCGAAGCGAGCTGACCTACCCCAAAGGCGACCCGGAGAACCCCGTGACTTGGGACGAGATGCGGACAAAATTCAACGTTCTCTCAGCGCCGGTAATCAGTAGCCAACGGCAGCAGGAAATCATGTCCACAATCGATTCGTTGGAGCAATTGGATGATGTCCGCCACCTAGCCTCCCTCCTGAGCACGGAGTAGCTAATGGCGGACAGCCCGCAGATGCTGACCGCTGAAAGCTGATGGCTACCCCCGCGCCTCCCCTTCAAGGCGTCCGAGTTTTGGAGATGGCCCAAGCCATCGCCGGGCCGTTCGCCGCCCGGACCCTGGCGGACATGGGCGCCGAGGTGATTAAGGTGGAGCAGCCCGGCGTGGGCGATATGTCGCGCCGCATCGGCCCTCATTTTCTCGGCGGCGAGAGCGCCTACTACCTCAATTTCAACCGCAACAAGCAGAGCGTCACCATCGACCTGCGCCAAGAGCAAGGCCAGGAGGTCTTCCACCGCTTGGTCGCCGTCTCCGATGTGGTCTTCGACGCCTTCCGTCCCTCGGTGCTCGGCCGCTTGGGCCTGGACTACGAATCACTCAAGAAGACCAACCCCACGGTCATCGCCTGCTCCCTCTCCGCCTTCGGACAAGAAGGCCCTTACCGCGAGCGGCCTGGCTTCGACGGCATCGTACAGGCCATGGGAGGCGGTATGAGTGTGACCGGCAACGAGGGCCAACCGCCGGTGTTCATGGGGTTCCCGGTGGGCGACATGGTTGGCGGCTACGTGGCGGCGTTGAGCATCGCCTCGGCCTTGTACGGGCGGAATATGACGGGCGAGGGCCGACACTTGGACATCAGCCTCTTGGATGTGCAGATCGCCTTACAGGGCCACCTCGGGCAGTTCTACCTGGTCTCCGGCGAGGTGCCCGGTCCCATCGGGTCCAGCCATCCGTCCAACCTGCCGGTAGGCGCTTACTTGACCGCCGATGGCACATACATCCAGGTCCACTGCGCCAGCCAAGAGTTCGCCATGAAGACCTTGCAGATGATGGCGGGTGAGGTCGACGAACTTAAGGGCATGGACGACGACCCCCGCTTTCAGACCCAGAGCGACCGCATGGCCAACCGAGGCGCCCTGGATGACGCCCTGGCCAACGGCTTCGGCTCCAAAACCAGAGATACGTGGCTGGAACTGCTGGTGAAGTGGGACGTACCCGGCGGACCGGTGAACAACATTGCCGAGGCGCTGTCCGACCCTCAGATACTGCTGCGAAACATGGTGGTCGAGGTGGACCACCCCACCGCCGGCCGTTACGCAACCGCCGGCAACCCCATCAAGACCGGAGCGCCTGAGGTGTTCAACCCGCCGCCGACGTTGGGAATGAATACGGACAGCGTCTTGACGGGACTATTAGGGTACAGCGAAAACGAGGTTGAAGCCTTACGTCGATCGGGAGCGGTCTGAGCTGCGGTCAGCGTTCGGCCAGTTTGCGGATGACCTCCGCCACCAACTCCGGCTGGTCGCATTGGATGCAGTGTCCGCTTTCTTCAGCGATGACGTGGACCCCGGCCTTGGACAATCGGACCAGGTCCCGCTGGGAGTCCAACCAGGTACCAGCCAACCGGTCTATGATGTCCCGGTCGATGAATGGCGGCAGGTCGGGCACTCCGGCGGTGATCACGGTTAACGGCAGGTCACCAAGATTTCCGGCAGCCCCAGCCTGTTTGAGGCTGGCCGCCAGGTCCACGCCCTCAGGATTGGCACGCACCGCTCCCATGAAAACCGCCATGGTTTCGTCTCCCAGAATCTCGCCGGCCCTGACCAGGTTGTCCTTCTGCAGGCTGTCCACCAGGACCACCCCGGCCGTGTTTTCCGGATGCTGGGCGGCGTACAACTGAACAATCAGGCCGCCGTAGGAGTGTCCAACGAGGATGATCGGCCCCTTGATTCCGGCCGCAGACAGGAGCGAGTGAAGGTTGTTGGAAGCGGTCTGACTTGTGGGAATGCCATCGGCGGGACCGCTTTCTCCTAAGCCGGCCCGGTCGTAGCTGCAGACCAGATTGGACTCGGAAACAAGCTTCTCCACCGTTTCCCAGTCGTGGTTGTCGATAGCCAAGCCCGAAACCAGGACCACGGCCGGAGCGCCCTCCCCGGAACACCTGATATTGAGACGGTGTCCACCCACATCCACCAGCCGCGATTCGGGATCGAACCCGCCGCCGCAAGCAACGGCCAGCAACAGAAAAAGAAGCCCAACAACGGAAGCGGTCTGGATGGGGACGAATCGGCTGATCGGAAAAGTCGCCACGAATCCCAAGCCTAGCCGGTCTCCCTGACCAACTCCTCTACCTCGGCCTCGCTCTGGTTTTGTATCGCCCGCACCATATTCATCGGATGTATGTTCAGCCGTGACCAACAACTGCAAGCTATTTCGTTTAGGAATCACGCTCGATATTAAATGGGCAAATCATTTATATCACGGTATGGATGCTCGAATCTTTTTCAATTGTGATTGAGGAATTTCGAAAACCGTTAACCGGCCTGAAAACCTTAGGCTTGGCCGGTTTTTTCGTTATTGCATGAGTTTTTCGAATCGCCCGATACACCATAACAAACAGTGGCCGAATAGGCGGTGTAAGGTTTGCGCACAGCCATTCGTGACGATCCATCCGCTGTGCGAATCACCTTGATACTTCGGCGTTGATGCGATCAATAGCCGGGAAGCCTGGTCGAAGATGGGGAATTTCCAGACTTGTGCCCGCCGGCCTAACCGTGCCCATCGCGCCGGCGTTGTTCGGACCATTGGGAAAAGTCGCCGGCACGGCGTTGGTTTGGAAGGGGGAACGGTGGTAGGGAGTGGGTAGCGTCTCTGGCTGTGCTGTGGTAGCGGTACTTGGGTGCTGCTGGGTTGTTACGGCACGACCCGGCTGGCTTAAAGGTCCTTCAATGATGTCCCCGGCCCATCAGAGGGCACGATCTGATACCAACGTGTTCGTTTTTGCACGTCTCGCGAATGCCCGGCATTTTTCCCAGCCGCTAGATAGCGGACCATGCCTCTTATGTACAACTCGCCTTCCAAATCCTTCTCCTGAATCACGTTGATCTGAGCGATGATTCTGCGGCATTCTTCGACACTCATGTTTTGCAACAAGCCGATTGCTCTTTCGAAACGGGTCCGCGCGTCGTAGACCTCTCGATCGGCCGAAGCAATCTCTTTGGTTTCGACCGGGGCGCGGCAGGTAGGGAGATGTGCTATGGGTTCTCTGACGGGTACAGCGTCCGGTCCAACAAATTGTTCCAGAGCCACCGCCTGGGCTCTTAATGCGCTGAAGTAGTGAGATTGGGCACTCACAAACTCGTCTATGATGGCATCATAGTAATCTTCCCAGAATTCTTCCTCTTCCGGGTTCAACTTGGTCATATTCCACACTACCTAAACAAAATTCGGGTAGATGATTGGAAATCATCAGAAATAAGACCAACATATGGAGGCGCCATGAATGGCCGTTAGATTCCGACTTCCTATTGGCCTCTCCGACAATCTACTGAAGCAATCACATCAACGGCACAGGGTAACTGCTTAAAAACGCGAGGTGATTGCCTGAAGAAACTCGTCCAAAAGTCCAGTAGTGCGAGAACCATAGTTGAGTAAATTGGTTGGGCGTACCAGATGCGACACTGATAACCATCAGATGCGTGTAAAGCAGGTGCTACGCAGGCAGGCGGTCAGGTATTCGATCTACGATTTTGATTCAGGCAAGGTCGAGGCTTAGGAGGGTAAAAAATTGACGACCCCAACGCCGAGGCATTAATTGGCCTAGCCCTACAATTGATCCACTCATCCACGCCGCCATTATATGACGTCCAGATGGGATTATCACAAACGTCCGAAATAGTCTATTCAGACAATAGGCCGAGGCGGGTCGCAACACGAATCAGTTCTCCTCGTGTGCGAACTTCAAGTTTTTCGTACAGGTTCTC
>JADFPD010000160.1 GCA_022562475.1 Chloroflexota bacterium
CCTCTTGTGCCTGTACGGCGCCTTCAGAAACTTCGCGCGCGCCGTCCTCCGTCGCTTTGATGGACTCATCGACACCACTCTGAACGGTATCGATCAGACTGGCGATCTCCTTGGTCGCGTCGGTGACCCGCTCGGCCAACTTCCTGACTTCGTCGGCTACCACCGCGAATCCGCGTCCCTGCTCACCGGCCCGGGCCGCCTCGATGGCGGCGTTCAGGGCCAGCAGGTTGGTCTGGGCCGCGATGTCGTCGATGACGGTTACGATCTTGCCGATCTCGGCAGACTGGGTGCCAAGTTCGGTAATCTTATCCGAGGCCATGTTCACCGCTGCCTCGATCTTCTCCATGCCTTCGACGGTTTTCCCGACCATCTCCGCGCCCGCCCTGGCGGACTCACTGGCTTCCTGGGACCCACTGGCCGCGGCCTGGGCGTTCTGGGCCACTTCGTTCACCGCCGAAGAGACCTGGGCCACGATGGCGGATGCCTGTTCCACCTGGCCGGCCTGTTCTTGACTGCCCTGCGCTATCTGTTCGATGGCCTTGGACAATTGGCCGATGGCGGTTGTGGTGTTGTCAACGCTCTCGGATTGCTGTTCGGCGCCGCTGGCCAACTGCTGAGTGGTGGCGGTCATGCCCTGTGTGGACTGGCCGGCCTGCTGGGCCGCGCTGGCAAGCTGTGTGCTGGCGCTGCCTAGGTTATCGGCAGTGGTCCGCACATCCCCGATCAGAACGCGGAGATTGCCGACCATCTGGACAAATGCGTTGCCCAATGCATCGTTTTCAGATTTGGGTTTGACGTTAACAGTCAGGTCACCATCCCCGATCCGGCCTGCGACTTCGGCAGACTCGACCAGGTACTCACGCATCTCTCCGTAGGCACGCGCCATTTCGCCGATCTCGTCCTTGGATTTGATGTTCACTTCTGTGGTAATGTCGCCCAGGGAGATATTTTTCAGAGCGCCGCCTACAGCAGTGACTCCTTTGGAGATCGACATCGATAGGTAAGCGCCTATACCTAGAGCGGCAACCACGGCAATTATTGCCATGCCAACGATTAACTTGATGGCGCTGCTGTGAGCGCTCTCAGCCGCGAGGAAGGAGGTTTCGATGCCCGCTTCAATCTCGTGGGCCAGTGCCGCCAATTCCTCTATCAAGTCCGCTTCTTGAGCGGCGGACACTTCGATAGCCTCGATTCCACCGTGAGTGTCGCCGGCGACGAAGAGCGCGGCCACCAACTCCAACTCTACTAGATGTTCTTCGTATTCTTCCTCGATCTGAACCAACTGGGCGACCATTTCGGTCTCTCCAGCCAGTTGTCCTTCCAATTGGTGCATTTCTTCTTCGATTATTTCCGTGTGCGCCCGGGCCTCCTCTAGGATGGATTCATCGCCTGTTAGGGCGTATTCCAGAAAAAGCTCACCCTGCACCGCTATCTGAAATTCCAGGTCTCGAATCTCCTCGTCCTCCGGGAGGGCCTCGTGGACAATATGGTCCACCGCGGAATCCAGAGAGTTCAGGCCATTCCAGCTGATGACCGATACGGCCAACAACATGGCGATGATTGTTAGGAATCCGCCCAGTATCTTGGTTTTAATGTTCAGTTTCAATTTGACTTCCTAAATCCATTAATTTTAGATTCGCTGAATAATTTCACAGTGTCTCTGCCTGCTTAGGCGGGCACGGCAAACTGGTTCGTACTAGTTGGCTGAGATGTCTTCCAGGATTTCCCGGCCATGAGGTGGTCAAGGTCTTTTAGTCCTTGAATATCTAGGTTGAGTTTGGCTTACCGGTAACCAGATAGCCCCGCAGACCGGTCTCCATATCCACCATCAGTCCGGTCAATAGCTGGGCGTTGGTCAACACCGGAGTATCGTGATGCACTAGGAAATTAAATTTGTTATTCAAGCCGCTGATGCTGCTTAGCAACATATAAGCCAAAATGGCCATCGCCAATCCGGCTATCACGTAACCTCCCAGGATCTTTGGGCCGATTTTAAAGTTGTTCAGGATTCCCAATTTACTCGTCTCCTTCAATTGCGCGGTCGCGCTCGATTCCCGCCGCAGCACCGTCACGAAGATTTTGCCACGGTTGCCTAAATTCAATCAGTCGTCGCTTCTTTCGCCTGAACGTCACCGTTTGAGGTTGCTAAAGAGTTAAACCCCAAGAATATTCCTTTGCCTGGAACGGTAGAAAATCTCCCTTCCGGACCACTGCCAGAGTGAGTGCTCTATCATTGCGTCAAATAATTTCTCTCCTAGTGTTGAATTTTGGATGCCGAAACCATGCGAAAACTCGGGCCCATCTGGGGCCGCTAGCAACTTGCCGGCCCGCGATCGGTGATACTGGATGTACCACCGATTCCATGACTCAGACTCAATCTGCCTCGATCTGGCGATGTGTTGTAGTGGACGGGGCGTAAGCCGCGAAAATTCCGGAAACATCAAATTGAAGGTCATGGAGCATGGACCAACTGATTAGTACGATTAATTCGTACTCTAAGTCATGTTTTTGCTACATGCAAACCGTAGCGAAGTAGACAGGAATCATCATGGTTGGACTCGTTGAATCTGGAGGTATAGGTTAAAGGCGAGAGTGAAAACTCGTCATAATGCAAACCTGATCCGTATTATAAATAGCCTGTGGTCTGTTAGTATCCGAACAAGGATTTGATCCGGTAAAGATCTTTACAGTACGAATAAATAGTACTTCACGTTATTGATTGAACCGGATAAAATTTCATATATAGGCATCAACTTATTCGGACTGCGATATACGGTCAGATGAATGTTTCAACGTGAATCGAGAAAGCGAGTCGCTGAGCGCCTAGGCTCGTACCTTCGATCACTCAGACAACAAAAGGGATGGACTCAATCTCTGGCCGGCGAGGCGGTGGGGGTTGATGCTGTTACCATACGGAGATGGGAACTGGGCATGTTTTCCCCCTCGTCAAACCGTATTGAACGGGTAGCGGAGGCCTACGGAGTGGACGTCTCCGCATTGATCGATGCCGCCGATGCCGAGGAACAAGACGAATCCAGTTCGGTCCTCCCGATCAAGGGCTATCTGGAAGCTGGGACCACTCCCGAACCCCAAGCCGGGGACCTGGGCACCATCTCGCTGCCATCGCCCATGATCCAGGGAGGACCTGGAGCTTATTTCCTGGTGGTTAGCGGCGATTCCCTGGTCCCGGACGGCATACATGACGGTGACGTGCTTCTGGTGTGCCCAGACCAGCCACCCAGGGTCGGCGGCCTTTGTGTCATTGAAAAAGATGACTGTTTGTACGCCGGCACCTACGTCACGCCCGGGAGTCTTCGCGTGAGGACGAACACCGGCACTACGATGGATGTGGACCTAACGCCGGATCAAATGATCGGCGCGGTAGGCTGGCACGTACGGAAGATGTAGCCGTAAACCAAACCATCGAGCGCACTTCTCCCCCCGGCCTCCAATGGCTCCTTCCCTTCAGACCGCAGCTCCGCCCGATTAAAACCCTTTACTTCCGCGCTGGTGGGACTGCGTCGTGTCCGGCGGTCGTCGGGGCCCAATGCGGGTCTAAAGGTTAGGAGAGGCCGACACCACAGAGCCAATGACAAGTCTTATCTGTTCGGGCTGGAAAGGTTTGCTGATGACAGGGTTCTTTTTGTCAGACAAGAAAGCAGCCGATTCTGGGCGGGCAGTGTCTCCGGTCATGAAGATAATCCGATCTGCGAGATTGGGGTCAGAGGCGACAACTCTCCGGTACAATTCCATCCCGTTGATTCCCGGCATCCTCAAGTCCAGCAAGATGCAGTCGTATTCTGAATCTCGAATCATTTCCAGGGCAACATCTCCGGCGTTGGCTTGATGAGTAATATCGATCTCGCCGCGCAGGCTTCTGTTGACGAGGTCCAGGATGGCCGGTTCATCATCCACGATCAGAAGCCGGGTTTTTGACTTATCCTCGTCTGCCTCTAGATGGGGCGCCGCCGGTTGAAGGATCAATTCTTCTTCGGCGATCGGCAGTTGGATGAAGAATGATGTACCAGCACTCTCGTTGTTCTCCGCCCACATCTCTCCGCCGTGCTGCTGGATTATCCCGTAACAGATGCTGAGTCCCAAACCCGTCCCTTCTCCGGCGGATTTGGTGGTGAAAAACGGCTCGAATATCTTGGGCATCAGCTCTGGCTCAATCCCAGGCCCGTCATCGCCGACCTGTAGGATCACCGAGTCTGGGGTCGATCGGATTCCGATATCGATATTGCCTCCGCCTTGGTGCGATACCAAGGCGTGTTCGGCGTTATTTAAAATGTTGATCATCACTTGACCCATCTGGTGCTTGTCGATCAGGCAATTTGGCAAATTCGCCTCGAC
>JADFPD010000085.1 GCA_022562475.1 Chloroflexota bacterium
ATGGGCAGGCTTTGCATCACTGTAAGAGGGGAGTCAGAGGTGCCGGGCGGCAGGTCCACTACCAGGTAGTCCAACTCATCCCAGTCGGTTTGCTGCAGGAACTGGCTGATGGCGTTGTGAATCATCGGTCCGCGCCAGATGATGGCCTCATCCGGGTTCTCTTGAAAAAAGGCCATCGAGACAACCTTAACCCCCCATTTCTCCGTGGGGATGATTTCCCCATCGACGTATTCCGGCTTGTCGGTGATGCCCATGACCTTGGCGACATTGGGGCAGTCGATGTCCACGTCCAGTAGGCCGACTCTGTTTCCCTGGCCGGCCAGGGTCACCGCCAGATTCACGGCGACGGTGGTCTTCCCGACGCCGCCCTTGCCGCTGTAGACGCCGATCTTGGTCTTGATCTTGCCAAGGCGGTCGGTGATCTGGCGTTTTTGCTGCCAAGTCCGTTTGATCTGTTCCAGGCGCGCAGTTTCCTGGGGCGTGGGCATGCGGTCCTCCGGATAGGATGCTGGGATTCAGTTTAATTTGCGGAAGAGACGGGGGTTTAGCCCAAGCGACACCGCAGGCCTCCGGAAGGGGGCCATAAACGGCGCGGACGGACTTTGGAGCCGGTTAGATTCCCAGTTGGGAGCGGGCCTCTTCGCTGATCAAGTCAGGCGACCAAGGAGGGTCGAACACCATCTCGATCTGCACTTCTTCCACGCCATCCAGTTCCTGCACCGCCCATTCAGCCTGTTGGCCGATGTACGGGCCCATGCCGCATCCGGGGAAGGTGAGGGTCATCTGCACGTAAACGTCAGAGTCCGTTACTTGAACGTCGTAGACCAGACCTAGATCGACAACGTTGACCGGAATCTCCGGGTCATACACCGTTTTCAAAGCCTCATAGACCGCTTCGGTGGTTACGGTTGCTTCGGGCATGTCTGCCTCCTAATCGGGGTCGCCTAACACGATTATATTAAAGTCGACCAATTTGGTCAACAATTATTCACGGGCCTTTTGGGCCCGAGCTTCCGGCATAACAGCCGGTAGATTCCGCGCGTGGCAGCCTTGCGCCGAGTGATATCGGGCCACGGCCTAAGAGTAGTCTGTGCTCCACGATAAGCATTGTTTGTGCGCGTCCTTCGACAGGCTCAGGTCGAGCGGATTAGCTAGTAATTGGCACCGTTTGATTGATGCCCCACTGATCAAGGAATCAGCAGCAGCTTGCCGGTGGTGGCCCTGCTCTCCAATTGCCGATGCGCCTCCGAGGCATCAGACAATGGGTATTCACCGCCGATCCGGAGCTTCAATTCGCCGGAGCTGACCCACCCCAAAACGTCGCCGGCCCGCTTTTCCAGTTCGGCCCGGTCCACCGTGTAATCGCCCAGGCCGGGGCGTGTCAGCGAGAGGGACCCAGCGCCCAAGATGCCGGGGCTCATCGGGTCCGGGGCTCCGCTGGCCGCGCCGTAAAGCACCATGTGGCCGCGTCGGCCCAAGCTGGCGATGCTCTGGGTGAATGTGGTCTTGCCCACTCCGTCGTAGACCGCCCTAACGCCTTCGCCGTTGGTGGCCTTCTTAACTTCTTCCGCGAAGTCCTGCTGGGTGTAGAGGATCACGTGGTCGGCGCCCGCCTGCTTGGACAGCTCGGCCTTTTCCTCGGTGGAAACGGTGGAGAACACGAATCCGCCCAACCGCTTGATCATCTGCGTCAAAAGCAGGCCCATGCCGCCGGCCCCGGCGTGGACGATGACGCGGTCGCCCTTCTGCACGGCGTAGGTGGAATGGCAGAGATAATGGGCGGTCATGCCCTGAAGAATGGCCGCTGCGCCTGCTTTGGCGTCCACGCCGGGGGGCCGTTTCATCAACCGCCAGGCCGGCACAACGGCCAATTCTGCATAAGCCCCAGGGGCCGTGCAGTAAGTGACGTCATCTCCTACTTTGACCTCGGTCACGCCGGCGCCGATAGCCTGGACCACGCCGGCGCCCTCAACTCCGATGGTGCGGGGCAAGGGCGGGCCGGGGTTGACGCCCTGGCGGCTATAGACGTCGGTGAAGTTCACGCCGGCGGCCTCTATCCGGACCACCGCCTCTCCTTCACCGGGGGTCGGGTCGGCCACGTCTTGGTACTTCATGACCTCGGGGCCGCCGAATTCATTGATCTGAACTGCTTTCATGTTGGGCCTCCTGAATTATCCGCGAGATTTAACGGCCATCGGCCGATGATGCCGCGGCTGCTGATTGGATGGCGGTTAGTATACACCGGGAATGGGACGACGGCGGGCACAGATGGCGACGCCTCGCTTATTCATAAGGATAGGACACGAATACAACGGAAGCGTTGGACCCGCCGTGTGTCCGCGATGCCCGCTGGAAAGAAGCTCGCAGGCCACCGCGACTAAGCGGCCCGCAGGCCTAACGATGTCAATGCGGCGGCGGCGCTGCTGGAAAGGCTCAGCCCACTTCCGGTGGCCTTTCCGTACATGCCCTGCAACTTGTGCATCACATCGGCGCCGGGAGAGTTGCCCTCAGCCTGGTGGGCGTCCAGTTCGGCCAAGGTGTTGTAGGCTTGGTCCACATTCCAGAAGAAGGAAAGCAACCAGGTCAACTCACGTTCATTGTTGGGGACAGGAATGTCGGAAAGGTCGTAGAGCTCGTTCACGACCTTGGTGTAGCGGAGGATTCCGGCCTTGTCTTCCGAATTCTCCCCGTAGAACCTTCGGCGGCTCAACTCGGTGATGCGTTGGGAATAGTCTTCCATTCCGTAGATATTCTCGGGCAGCCACTCAGTGCGAAGGTCGAGGACTTCGTTGCCCGACTCATTCACGATGGCGACGGCGATATCCGAACCCAGATGCGATTCGTATTCGTACTTCACAGCGTCCCGCAGCAAAGCTTCTTGGAGCATCAGGGTCAATTCCCGGGGAATCTTCTTGTACCTCGCGCCGCTGGCCTGATCGTTGGTGTCGGCGCCCACGCCACCGGTATTAAAGACGAAGTATTGTTGTTTTAACCCGCCCTCTTCGATCTTTTTGACAATGGCGTAAAGGTTATTTGCGTTCGTGTCTTCCAGGCCGATTATGAACGGGTCGGAGAAGTACTCGACGTAGGGGCGGCCGATCGCTCCGATGGCCGCGCCCATCTGGACCGCCTCACCATACATCAATATCCGGATGTACTGTTCCGGCGACAAACGGCGCAGGGGCGGCACCACGGTATTCTGGCGCATCACCGCCTGCCAAAAAATCTGGTCGGTGTCCTCGATGGGGACGTGGACTCCCTCGGTCTCGCGGCCGTTGGTGATCTTCTTTAGCAGGTCGTTGGCCCCCTTTTTCGCCACCAACCTAGTGCGCGAAAGGGTCACGCGCATGTTGCGGACCGGGTTGGAGAGAAAATTGGGGGACCATGAATCCAGGTGCACCGGCACGTTTTCCAAAGTTTCTTGGCTGTTGGGGTCCTGGTCGGTGCCGCGGACGGCCTCGAAGGTGATGGGGTCTTCCTCTTTGTTCAGGCCAAAGGGCATGGCGTAGAGATTGTTCTCGGTGCCGTCAATGCCGTAGTAGAGGGTCGTTTGCTTGCCATCGCGGGTGACCTTGATCGGTTCTTTCAGGGGCTGCAGCAGCACGATGTCGTCGTTCATTGGGTAGACGCCTTCTTCGGCGTCCGGCTTCAATTCGAGCTTCTTTGCCAGTTCGCTGTTGGCCAATCCCAGCATTATGGTCAGTGTGCTCTTGCCGTGGAGCGACGGCCCAACAGTGATCAGCGCGGTATTCAGAATCTCGCCGGCCAGGGTCTTGGCGCGGGCCATGCTCAGCGCCGCTTGGATCGCCAGCCCGTCGACTTCCTTCACCTTGAACATGGCGATGGACAACGGGCCCATCTTATGCTCGCCGACATAATCGAAACCCAGATGCAACGAGAGGCCCTTCGTTGGCGCTTTAAAGACCAACTGAGTCAACCCGGCATCTCGGAGGCGCTGCTTCAGGTCTTCGGGCATCCCTAGGTCTTCCAGCCAATGTGGAAGGGAGACCTCAAGAATATCGGGTTCCTGGCGCCTGATCTCTTCGGAGGCGGGGAAGGTCAGCTGACGCCACATCATGGGAATCTGCATGTACCGGGTGCCAAAGAGCATCTGTCGGGCATGGAAGGAGCGGCCGGGCGCGTCGCCGACCTGGCGGTCGGACTGAACGATGGTGTCACCCGAAGCCAGCTTCTCTTCCATGTAGGAGTTGATATGGCTGAAGACCTCGGTGAATAGGGTCTGGTTCTCGGCGCTGAACACCACACCATCGCGGTTCTTGGCGAACCCGTCGATGAAATATTGGGTCAGGTCGGGCCTGCGGACCACGCCCAATTGACTGAAGAAGGCGTACCCTCCGGTGTCCAAACGCACGACCACTTCAGGCCACGCCCTGCCGGCTGCTTTCCCGGCGGCATTGGCTTCCGCGGCCTCTTTGTCGATGACCCTGGCTTCGTTCAGTAACGCCTGTTGCTCTGCTTCGGAAAGGTCCTGCAGCACGCGCATCTGGCTGATGAGCCATTCTTCCGATGGGTTATTGAAGGTTGCGCCGGGCTTGTGACCCTGGCGGGCCAAAGCAACCAGGCGGTCCAATTCTTTTTCGAATGCCGGCACAGCGGCGGGACCGGCGAGGGAGGAGCCAGATTTTGGCTGAATTTGGGGACTCATGTATTCCGATTCCGTTCTAGTTGAGAGGTGGTAAATCTGCCGCCGTCGCCATGGTGAGCGCCGGTATCTTGGCAGGCATATCGCACGAAGCGGAGAGTATGCTACATCCTGGCTGTGACCAAGTCAAAGATTTTAGAGGTGAAATCCCGGTCTTCCGCCAGGCAGGTCCAAGGAATCCGCCACTCTCCCTGGCGCTTTGACGAAGGCGAGGCTTGCCGGTCCGAGCCGAGGGCCGAAACGGCCGAAACATCTCCCACCCGGCAAAGGTCTTCGGGGAAGTTTAGGCCGTTTCATGATCTGGATACCGAGATGAAACCACCCTAAAATATATTCGGAGATGCACACAGTAAACCGGGCCGGCCGCCGGCCGCCGTCGGAAACTTCGGATTGCCATTGCAGCCGAATCCTGGTATGATTTTGAAGTGATTCGTCTTCCCAAAGAGGTCGATTTCACCGAAGATTCTGGGCCGAGGGCTTCAAATAGATTATGCTAAATGCCCCTCTGCCAAGCCTCTCATACTCCCCGGCGATTCCCTACATCACTAAGGTATGGCGCGTATTCACGAGAATTAAAGACTGACTGAAGGTGGAGGTACTTGAGTGACGACCGAGCAAAGCCTTTCGATATCTGAAGCTCTGACGCATTTTGTGGCGGCCAAGAAATCCGCCAAGTCAGCCCAACAAAGTCATCAGGAACTGGGCCGTTTCGTGGCCTGGGTCGGCCGGGAGCGCAAGGTCTCTGAACTCTCCCCCTCGGAAGTCGCTGAATATGCTCAACAGATCGGTCTCGGCGGATCGGAGTCCGTGCACCGGCTGAGCCCCGTCAAGATTTTCCTCGCTTATTGGAAAGACCAAGGATGGATCGATAATGGACTAGCGTCCCACCTCCGCGTTCCCCGCACCCGCCGCAGTTCGGCAGCAGCCAAGACCACCACTCGCACCAACGGCCGTACCAATTTCACCGGCTCCCAACTCAGTCAAGAAGGTTATGATCGTCTGGTCACACAATTGGATGATCTCAAAGACCAGCGGGCCCTTGTCTTAGAAGATATAAAAAGGGCCATGGCTGACAAAGACTTCAGGGAAAACGCTCCTTTGGACGCAGCCAAAGACCAGCAGGGAATCATCGAACTCCGCATCCGCGAACTGGAAGCCAGCATCAACAACGCCCAGATCCTACCCGAGGGGGCTTCAACCAAGGTAGCCCGCTCCTCGGTCGGCGCCAAGGTGACTTTGAAAGACACCACCTCAGGAAAAACCCTGGCCTATACCCTGGTAGACGTCCGCGAAGCAAATGTTTCCGAAGGCAAGATATCCACCACCTCACCCGTCGGCCAGGCCCTCTTGGACCGAATGGTTGGCGAAGAGGTGACCATCAACGTACCCAAAGGCACTCTGCGATACTTGGTGCAGCGGATAACCGCCATCAGTTGATCTCCTAGCCACCCTGAGTCTAGCGACCAAGAAGGCCGCCCCACTTGAGGCGGCCTTTTGATTTGTCGAATTATGGGCCGGCGCATGACCTGTTTATGACCTGACATAATAAATGCAAATTCAAAGGCGCCCCATCCTTCCGAGGGAGGACGGAGCGCCTTTTTGATGCCCTGATACCCAGTTTTATATCCTGCTAGCCGAGCCCTTCCACCACTTCGAAGATATCTTTCGGGTCTGGCAGAATACCGGGTTCGTATAACTCGCGGAAGCGGACCACGCCTCCTTTATCGATGACGAGTACAGCCCGTTTACTGGCGCCGCGCTCCTCATTCCACAGGTCATACGCTTTGCTGACCTCACCCTTTGGGTGGAAGTCGGACAACTCGGGGTAGGGAAGCCCACCCAATGCCGTGCTCCAAGCACGGTGGGACGGAACGGTGTCGCAGCTTATGCCCAGGACCTGGGCATTGTTATCCTCGAACCGCTTGTATTCCTGACGGAACGAGGTGGCTTGCGAGGTTCAACCAGCGGTGAAATCGAATACGTGGAACGAAAGGACGACTATCTTCTCTCCCTTGTATTCGGCCAGGGAAACGTCCCCATCGGGGGAAGGAAGCTTGAAATCGGGGGCTACATCGCCAACTTCTGCCGGCATACTCCCGCCTTTATAAATTAAGATTTGGGCGCGTTCAGGAAAGCCCAGCAGATTATACCGCACAAACCCGCGGGAGACACCTGCCTCCAGGCCAGGCGGTCCCATCATTCGGGCCGGGGCCCCATGTTATACTTGGCCGCGTTGCCTCAAGCGAGATTTCGGCCGGGGATGTGTACGTGCAGGCGGTGTTCCAAAGCGGGGTTTACCTGCCCGATCTGGACCTTTGGCTGGACTCCACCAGAAAGCGGGAGTTCAGTCTGATCTCCCACGCCCACTCTGACCATACCGGACGCCATAACCGCCCAGTCCTCACCCACAACACCGCCAAGCTGTTGGGGGATTATCTCGAGAAGTCCGACCCCATCCTGCTTCCCTATCACGAGCCCTTTGACGCCCCGGCTTTCACCATGACCCTCCACCCCGCCGGCCACTGTCTCGGCTCCGCTCAAGCGCTGATCGAATCCAAGGAGACCGGGGAAAGGTTGCTCTACACCGGCGACATCAAGAGCCGCCCGAGCCCAACCAACGAGCCCTTGGAAGCAGTGCCCTGCGACACCTTGGTTATCGAGGCGACTTACGGCCGGCCCGAGTACATTTTCCCACCCCAAGAACAGGTATTGGAGACCGCCTACCGGACCTTGAAGATGTGGTTGTCCCGCGGCGAACGGCCGGTGGTCCAAGGATGGCGGTTGGGAAAGTCCCAGGAGTTGCTCCATCACCTGCTGGGCCAAGGATTCGATGTCTTGGTCGAAGAGAGCATCTACCTGGGCGCCCAGGTGTATCTCGATGCCGGCGTGACGTTTCCCGGTCATGTGAAGCTGTTTGAAGGCGAGTGGCCCGAGGGCTGGGTCGTGCTGTTTCCCCCGGGAAAACGCGGCGAGGTCCTGAAGGCGTTTAGGGGAAAACGGACCTTGGAAATGACCGGTTGGGCGGCCACGGGCAGCATGCCCTGGGGCCGGGGGGCCGATGCCAGCCTGCCTTACAGCGACCACGCTGACTTCAATGAACTGGTGGAATACGTCCAGGCCGTTTCACCCAAGCAGGTCTACACCGTAAACGGTTTCCCGGAACTGGCGGCCCGGCTACGGGAACTGGGATATCCGGCGGTGCACCTGGCCGGCCGGGGGCAGAAACAGGATACCGGGTTCCAAATGAAGCTGGTATAGGCCGTCTGTCCGAGAACTAGGCCAACAGCCGTGCGCCGCCGCCCGATGGCCGCAACCGTATATTGTTCGGGTAATATAGGGATTCTATTAACACGGCGACAGCAATTCTTGTACCAATGAAGGAGAAGCCTCGGCCATGGCCAATGAAATCTTACGCACTCTTCTGCCCTTCGCGGGATGGACCGACGAGCGCGCCCAAGAGGTGACAATAACCGGCGGCGCCGACCCCATATTGCCCACTTCGTTCCGGATCGGAGAGTCCAGCGCCGCCGCGTTGGGCGCCGTGGGCCTTGCCGTCTCCGACCTTTGGGAGACCCGGACCGGACGCCGCCAGGAGGTTGCCGTCGATACCCGCCGGGCGGCCGCCTCGTTACGTAGCGGAAAATACATGCGGATGGACGGGGCCGGCGTTTCCACCGAGCGCAATACGGTGATGGGAGTGTATCCAACAAAGGACGGCCGCTGGAGCTATCTCCACTGCAATTTCCCCAACCACCGCGCCGCCGCTCTCGGCGTGCTGGGCGTATCGGAAGACCGGGAATCGGTGACCAAGGCGGTGGCCGGATGGGACGCTCTGGAACTTGAAGAAGCCATTATCGCCGCCAAGGGCGCCGGTGGGATGGTGCGCACCATGGAGGAATGGGCCAAGCACCCGCAGGCCGCCGCCATCGCCTCCCTGCCGTTGCTGGAGATCATCAAAATAGCGGACAGCCCGCCGGAGCCGTTGCCTGAAGGCAGCCGGCCCTTGTCCGGGGTCCGGGTGCTGGACCTCACTCGGGTGCTTGCCGGTCCCACGTGTGCCCGCACCTTGGGGGAGCACGGCGCCGATGTCATGAAGATCACCGGCGCTCACCTCCCCAACATCGGCTACCAAGAGTACGACACCGGCCACGGCAAGCTGAACGCTCAACTGGACCTGCGCGAGGACAAGGACCTCGAGACCCTGCGCGGGTTGGTCCGCCAGACAGACGTATTTTCTCAGGGTTACCGGCCGGGGACGCTTGGCGGCCGTGGTCTCTCACCGGAGGAGTTGGCGGAACTGCGGCCGGGCATCGTCTACGTCTCCCTCAGCGCGTTCAGCCATGTGGGCCCTTGGGCCTCGCGCCGCGGCTTCGACACCGTCGTCCAGACCGTCAGTGGCATCACCAGCCGCCAGGGCGACCTGTTCCCCGGCGCGGCTCCGGGTCCGCAGTTCTATCCCGTGTCGGCCATCGACTACCTCACCGGCTACCTGATGGCCTTCGGGGGTATGGTGGCCCTGAACCGGCGGGTCCATGAGGGCGGTAGTTGGCTGGTGCGCATCTCTTTGGCCCAGGTGGGCCGTTGGCTGCTGGGCCATGGCGAGATACCGGAGGCCGACCTCAAGAACGTGCCGGATGAATTCACACCCGAAGAGATAGCGAGCTGGTCCACGGTGAGCGACACGCCCATGGGTAAACTCGGGCATCTTGGGCCGGTACTGGGTCTCTCTGAGACCCCGCCCCGTTGGGCCCGGCCATCAGTGCCGCTGGGCTACCACGACCCGGCGTGGCCGGAACGGTCGAAGTAGGCAGGCGGGTTTGGAAACCCGCGCCTACGGGGGATGGCGCCGTATCTGTAGGCGTGGGTCTCTGACCCTCTGTGCCTCAGCGGAGTGGATTTTTTTGGCGCATAATCCGTCGTCGCCGCCTGGCTCATCGGGATGCCTCTACGCCTTTAGGGCTGATTGATTTTGGGATTTCCTACCGCTTAATCCGGGGTGCTGCCCAGGGCGGGGACGTTGGACTCATCGTCCGAGGCCAGTTGGCGGTTGACCGCGCTCAGGTAGGCCTTGGCGCTGGCGACGATGATGTCGGTGTCGGCGCCCCGGCCGGTGTACTTGCGGCCGTCCTTCTCGATGCGGATGGTGACGGTGCCCTGGGAATCGATTCCCTCGGTTACCGCCTGGACGTTGAAATCCACCAGCTTGGACTCGGTGCCGATGGCCCGGTCGATGGCGTTGCAGACCGCGTCCACCGGACCGTTGCCGGTGCAGGCGTCGGTGATGGATTCTCCATCCGGGCCGATGAGCTTGACGGTGGCGGTGGGAATCCCCTGGTTGCCGCCGGTGAACTGCACATGGTCTAGGGTGTAGCTGATCGGCTCGGTGGCCGTCCGCTTCTCCTCGTCCATGAGGATCTCCAAGTCGCGGTCGGTGACTTCACGTTTCTTGTCGGCCAGGACTTTGAATGACTCGAACACCTTGGCCAGGTCCTCCCGGGAGAGGGTGTAACCCAGGTCTTCCAACCGGGACTGCAGGCCCGCCCGGCCGCTGAGCTTGCCCAGCACCAGTGTGTTGCCGGGTACGCCCACGCGCTCCGGCTGCATCACTTCGTAGGTGGAGCGGTTCTTGAGCACGCCGTCTTGGTGGATGCCCGAGGCGTGCCTGAAGGCGTTCTGTCCGACGATGGCCTTGTTGGCCTGAACGGCCATGCCGGTGATGCGGCTGACCATCCGGCTGGCGCTGTAGATCTGGGTGGTGTCCGCGTTGATCTCGATGCCAAAGTGGTCTTTCCGGGTGTCCAGACCCATGATGATCTCTTCGATGGAGGCGTTGCCGGCCCGCTCTCCGATGCCGTTGATGCAGCCCTCGACCTGGCGGGCGCCGAACTCAACGGCGATCAGGCTGTTGGCCACGGCCAGTCCCAGGTCGTTGTGGCAGTGGACGCTTAGCACCACGTCCTCGATGCCCTTGACGTTGGCCTGTACGTCTTTCAGCAGTTGGCCGAACCCGGTGGCCGAAGGGATGGCGTAGCCCACGGTGTCGGCGATGTTTACGGTGGTGGCCCCGGCCTTTATCACCTCTTCCAGCATCTGGAACAGGTACTCGGGATTGGTCCGGGTGGCGTCCATGGGGGAGAACTCGACGTCGTCGCAATAGCGCTTGGCCCGCTCCACGCTGACCACCGCCATCTCCATCACCTCTTCCCGGTTCTTGCGCAATTGGTGCATCTGGTGGATCTCGGAAGACGAGAGAAACACGTGGATGCGGGGCCGCTTGGAGTGTTCCACAGCCCGTGCGGCCTGGTCCACGTCGTCGGCGACGGCCCGGGCCAGGGAAGCGATGATGGGGCCTTCGATCTCTTTGGCGATGTTGGACAACGATTCGAAGTCGCCTGGTGAACTGGCGGCGAAGCCGGCCTCGATGATGTCCACCTGCATCTTCTGCAGTTGGCGGGCGATCTCCATCTTCTCAACGCCGGTCATACCGATGCCTGCCGACTGTTCTCCGTCGCGGAGGGTTGTGTCCAAGAGCAATACTCTTTCTTTAGCCATCTCTGTTACCTAATCCCTTTCTGTTTGGTGAATTTGGGCGTGCCTTGGCCGCTAAGCGCGGCTATCAGAAAGGGGCCGCAGGGTTACGTAGTCCACCGCCGCCAGCCCTGCCAGGACCAGCGGGCGATGGTGGACTACACTCGTCGCCTCCAGATTCCTCATGATATTGCTCCATCTTGCCGGATATTCGCGTAAATATATGGCCTAGAAGACCGATTGATTATTTGGGGTCCATCCAGGGCATCATGGCCCGCAGCTCTTTGCCGATTTCCTCGATCTGACTGTGTTGGGCCGCTTCCCGGAGAGGATTGAAACGCGGACGGCCTTCGTCGTTCTCGGCGATCCATTCCTTGGCGAAGGTGCCGTCCTGGATCTCTTTCAAGACGGCCCGCATGTTGTCCCTAACGTGCTCGTCGATGATTCGAGGGCCGCGGGTCAGGTCGCCGTACTCGGCGGTGTCGCTAACCGAGTAGCGCATGTAGTTGAACCCGCCCTGGTACATCAGGTCGACGATCATCTTTAGCTCGTGGAGGCACTCGAAGAAGGCGATCTCCGGGGGATATCCGCCTTCCACCAGGGTGTCGAATGCAGCCTTGACCAGAGAGGTCACGCCGCCGCAAAGGATGGTCTGCTCTCCGAACAGGTCGCTTTCGGTCTCGTCCTTGATGGTGGTCATCAGCACGCCCGCGCCGGTGCTGCCGACGCCCTTGGCGTAGGCCAAGCCGATGTCCTTGGCGTTTCCGGTGGCGTCTTGGTGCACCGCCAAGAGGCTGGGCACCCCGACGCCCTCGGTGAATAGTTCCCGCATCCGGTGTCCGGGCGCCTTGGGGGCCACCATCATGACGTCGATGGTGTCCGGAATCACGATCTCTTTGTAGTGGATGCTGAAGCCATGGGCCACCATGAAGGCGCTGCCCGGCCTGAGATTGGGCTCGATCTGCTCCCGGTAGATGCGGCCCTGGATGTGGTCGGGGATAAGCATCATAAGCACATCGGCCTCTTTGGCCGCATCGGGGACGTCGGCGACCCGGAGACCGGCGGCTTCAGCCACGGCCCGGCTACTGCTCTCGGGATAGAGGCCAACCACCACGTCCTGTCCGTTGTCCTTCAGGTTTAGGGCGTGGGCGTGACCCTGGCTGCCGTAGCCGATTATGCTGATCGTCTTACCGGCCAGGTGCTTCAAGTCTGCATCCTTGTCGTAATAAACGTCTACCATCTCAGTTTTTCCCTTCCGATTATTTGATTTATGCTATGCCGATCAGGCGCCAAGGCCCAATCCTTTAACCCACGCTATGCGGGTGCTCAGGAACGGCCGATTCCGTTTGCCCGTCCGGTTTTTTTATCTCGTCCGTTGGCCAACCCGTTGGCTTGACCCCGCACCATGGCCACCAGCCCGGTCCGCAGCATCTCGATGATGCCGAAGGGCGCCAGCAGGTTGTGCAGGGCGTTTATCTTGTCCTCTTCCCCGGTGATCTCGATGACCATCGACTCGCTGCCGACGTCGATGATGTTGGCCCGGAAGAGGTTGACGATCTGGATGATTTCGCCACGGGTCATCTGGTTGGTGGTGACCTTGATCAGAGCCAACTCACGGGCGACGAGCCGCTCGCTGGTGATGTCCGATACTTCGAGAACCTCGATGAGTTTGTCCAACTGCTTGACCACCTGACCCACGGTGTGTTCGTCGCCGTTGACCACGAAGGTCATGCGGGACAGGCCCGGCTGCTCGCTTTTGCCCACGGCCAGGCTGGCGATGTTGAACCCCCGGCGGCGGAACATGCTGGCTACCTTGGTCAGCACGCCCGGTTTGTCTTCCACCAGGGCGATCAGCGTATGTTGTTCGGTGTGATTGGACTGGGCCATATTCAGTAATCTCTTTATTATCCAGTTTCCTTGGCTCTTTGGTCTCGATCGGGTAGAACCCCGGCTACGAGCTCTGAATCAGGGCCGGGTCTTCCAGCATCTCTTTTACCGATTGGCCGGACGGAATGAATGGGTATAGTCCCTCGTCTTCCTTGACGATGAAATCGACGATCACCGGCCCAGCGGTCTCCATGGCCTGTTGCACGGCGTCCACCACCTGGTCTTTCTGGGTGACTCGGATGCCCCGGATGCCGTAAGCCTCGGCGATCTTCACGAAGTCGGGGTTGGCCGAATACTCGCTGGCTACATAGTCTTTCTCGAAGAAGAGTTCCTGCAACTGATGGACCAAGCCCAGGGAGTTGTTGTTCAGGATGGCGAATTTAACGTCGGCGTGATTTTCCACCGCGGTGGCGATGTCGCACATGGTCATCTGGAATCCGCCGTCGCCGGCCACCGACCAGACGGTGACGTCGGGCCGTCCCACCTTGGCGCCCAGGGCGGCGGGGACCTCGAATCCCATGGTGCCCAGTCCTCCCGATGTGATGAAGGTGTTGGGCTCGGTGAACCGGCAGTGCTGCGCGGCCCACATCTGGTGCATGCCCACGCCGGTGACCACGATGCCCCGGCCCTGGGTGACCTCGGTCAACCGCTGGAGCACGTACTGCGGCAGGAGTTCATCGGACTCCCGGACGAGATGCGACGGGTGTTGGACCTTCAATTCCTCGATATGCCGCAGCCAGTCGATATGAACGTTGGCCTCGATCTTGGGTAGCATCTGACCCAAGACCGCTTTCAGGTCGCCCACCAAGCCAACGTCGGTCTGGACGTTCTTGTCCACTTCGGAGGCGTCGATGTCCACGTGGATGAACTTGGCGTTGGGGGCGAAGGCGGATAACCGGCCGGTCACCCGGTCGTCGAACCGCATGCCCAAGCCAATTATTAGGTCGGCCTCGTCGATGGCCAAGTTGGCGTAGGCCATGCCGTGCATGCCCGACATGCCCAGGTTCAGTTCGTGGTCGGACCGGATAGCGCTGAGACCCAGCAGAGTCGTGATCACCGGGATCTGGGCCTTCTCCGCCAGTTCGGTCATCAGACGGTAAGCGTGAGAGATGAGCACTCCGTGACCTGACATGATGATCGGCCGTTGGGCCTTGTTGATCAATTTGGCGGCGGCGGCCACCTGGGCCTCCGGGGCTTTGCCGGGGAACCGGTATCCGGGCAGTTTGGTCGTCTCCGGCCAGACGAATTCCGTTTTCTCGCCCAGGAGAACATCTCTGGGTATGTCCACCAGGACCGGTCCCGGTCGTCCCGTGCGGGCGATGTGGAAAGCGTCGTGGATGGACTGGGCCACGTCTTTAACATCCATGACCAGCATGTTGTGCTTGGTGATGGGCAGGGTTACGCCGGTGACGTCGGTCTCCTGGAAAGCGTCGCTGCCGATGGCGGGCCTCGGCACCTGTCCGGTGATGGCCACCATGGCGACCGAGTCCATCATGGCGGCGGCGATACCGGTGACCATATTGGTGGCGCCGGGGCCGGAGGTGGCGACGCAGACGCCGACCTTGCCAGTGGCGCGGGAATAGCCGTCGGCGGCCATGGCGGCGGCCTGCTCGTGGCGCACCAAGATGTGGCGGATGTCCGGATAGCTGGAGAGGGCCCCATATAGAGGAAGCACCGCTCCGCCGGGCAGTCCGAAGACCACGTCAACGCCCTCTTTCAGAAGGCTTTCGCAGACTATTTCAGCGCCGGTTAGTTCCATCTTCCGTGCCTGATTCTGGTCGAAATGGTTCGCCCGAAATTTCCAATAAAAAACCCATCCCACTGGAAGGGACGGGCTTGTGGTTCCCGTGGTACCACCCTTCTTCTGGCTTTGCGCTCCGCTCCGATCACTCGGAGTCTTTGATTTCGCTTGGCCACTCGAAGACATTATATCGGTGTCAACCGCCGCGCCTTACTGCTCTTTCAGGCGGGCCGCTCCCGGGCGAGTTCGGGGTCCTACTGCCACCGGATTCGCAGCAACCACCGGCTCTCTCTGGCAGGGTATCCCTACTACTCCCGTTCTCAGCGGAATTCGTAATGTTTTAACTTGAGAATCGTATCAGTGGGCTAAGGGCTTGTCAAACGGACATAACGTGGGGCGAGATGCAGCCGCCCGACACTGGTAACCACGCTGTTTCCAATGATTAGATAGCAGAAAAGGGTCATTAAATCGTAATTGGGCTTCTCCCGTGCGGAATCCTGTGGCCGTGACTCGGGCTTACCCTAACACAACTGCTTCACCCAGTTGGACCTTTGGCCGGTCTACAGTCCCCCGATGGCGACTGAAAAATCTTCCAGTCCGGCGCCCATGGACGAGCCGGGGAATTGGGCCGGGTGGACCCCTTCCTCTCCCAGCATTGATTCGATCAACTGATCGTTCTCGTCGTAGTACTTACCTTCAACAGTCTCCAGGTAATCGGCCCACTTGGTGGTGGCTTTTCGGATCTCCCAGACCTGCACGGCATACATGGCCCGCTTCAGCGCACCGAAGAAATCTCTGTCGCGCAACTTCCGTAGGACCTGCCTTGGGCCGTAGAACCGTTTGTAGGAGTCGCTGACCTCCCGTTGCAGG
>JADFPD010000086.1 GCA_022562475.1 Chloroflexota bacterium
TGACGGCCCGGTCAAGGATGGTCAGATTGGTCAACCCGAGAAAGTCCATCTTCAAGAGGCCCAGGCGGGCCACCGGATCCATGGAGAACTGGGTCATCAGCACTGGGCTGTTTTCGTCGCCCTTGACCGGCCTTTGCAACGGCACTGTCTCGGTGAGGGGTTCATCGGCGATCAGCACGCCGGCGGCATGGGTGCTGACATGGTGGACGATACCCTCCAGCCCCTGGGCGTTATTGACCAGCTTGGTGACGTTGGGCTCTTGTTCGTAGGCTGTCTTAAGCTCGGGGCTGACACGCAGGGCGTCTTCCAGGGTACGGGCCTTCAGGGGGACCATCTTCGCGATGCGGTCCACGTCCCCATAACCCATCCCCAAAGCCCGGCCCACGTCACGAAGGGCCGCCTTGGCGCCCAAGGTCCCGAAGGTGATGATCTGGGCAACCCGGTCGTTGCCGTAGCGATCGATGACGTAGTGGAGGACCTCGTCCCGGCGGTCGTCTTGGAAGTCCAGGTCGATGTCCGGCATCTCTTTGCGTTCTAGGTTTAAGAACCGCTCAAAGACCAGATGATACTCCAAGGGATCGACATCGGTGATGCCCAAACAGTACAGGGCCACGCTGGCGGCCGCGCTGCCGCGTACTCCATAGAGAATGTTGCTCCGGCGGACGAAGTTGATGATGTCCCAGACCACCAGGAAGTAGTTGGCGAACCTGGTATGGCGGATGACGTCCAACTCGTAGCGGAGCCGGTCTTCCGCTTCGGCTGTCGGGTGGGGATAGCGGCGCCGGAACCCCTCTTCGCATAACTGGACCAGGTATTCGTCGGCGTCGATGTCGTTGGGCGTGGGGTACTTGGGCAAGTGGGTCTGGCCAAAGTCCAACTCCACATTGCACATATCGGAGACCAACTGGGTGTTCTCCAACGCGGGAAGAAAGTCCGGGAAGAGCTGGGTCATCTCAGCGGGGCTCTTGATGTAGTAGGAATCGTCCTCCATCCGGAGACGTTTCTCGTCGTTGATCGTGGTGCTGGTCTGGATACAGATATAGATGTCTTGCAGAGGAGATTCCACCTGATTAACGTAATGAGCGTCATTGGTGACGATCAGCGGTATATCCAGCTTCTTTCCCAGGGCGATCAGGCCCTCGTTGATCTTGGGCAGTTGGGGGACGTGCTCGTGACGCTGGATCTCCAAGAAGTACCCATCGCCGAACAGCTCCTTGTACCAACCGGCGGCTTGGGCTGCCCCTTCATCGTTGCCGTCGGCCAGGAGGCGTGGGACCTCGGCTGAGGGACAAGCAGAAAGGACGGCCAGTCCTTGGCCGAACTCTTCAAGGATGCCTTTGTCGATGCGGGGCCGGTAGTGGAAGCCGTCCACGTGGGACTTGGTGACCAATTGCATCAGGTTGCGGTAGCCGGTGTTGTCGCGGGCCAGCAGGACCAAGTGGTTGGGGCTGCGCTCGGAGGGGTCTTTATCGAAGCGGCTGTTGAAGGCGACGTAAACTTCACAGCCGATGATGGGTTTGATGCCCACTTCTTTGCATGCCGAGTAGAAGTCAATCACGCCGTAGAAGGTGCCGTGGTCGGTGATGGCCAAGGATTCCATCCCCAACTCTTTGGTACGAGCCACCAAGTTGGGAATACGGCTGATACCGTCCAACATGCTGAACTCGGTGTGAACGTGAAGGTGCGTGAACACTGGACCCGTCTGCCTCCCCACAAAATGCGGCCATACTTTCCGCATAATGCCACGGCGGGGCTGCCCAAATCAGGGCTCCGCCGCTCTTTGGCAGTGGCTATTATAGACCCTCTCTTGCTGGCGGGGCTTGGCGAAAACGGCAATTATTTTCGGATTGTCGATTGACGCCGCCGGCGCAGTTGCCGAGGCCTACTTTGGGCGCGGCCCCGGAGCAATAAGAATCGGCCGGTCATTTCGCCACCGAATTTCGGTGAGATCTTACCGGCCGATCTTGATTACCAGCTTATGTCAGCGTGACGCTGAAGAATTACTGGGAGAAAGCCCTTATACCTCGGCTCCGACCTCTTCGTCGGCCGATTCAGGCGCTCCGTTCGTGTCTTGGTCGTCCGCGTCGTCCGAGGTCGACCCGACGCCGACGGAGGCCACGGAGTTCTTGCTGGCGATACGGCTATCGCCCCAGGTGGCGGACTCGACGTAGTTCTTGAACTCGCGAGTTTCCCCACAGATCTGGCATGCGCCTTTGCTCACAGGGCCGTCCGCGGGCTGAATTACCCAGTGGTGACGGCATACCGCGATGGTGGCGGCGTTGTCTTCTATTTCAGGTTCGGGCGCTATTGTGGTGTGTTGTGCCATGATTCTCTAGCCTCTGGTTGATGGGGATATTCTAGCAGTTTGTGGTCGATTTCGTCAACCTTTTAAGTTTGATTGCCGTATTAGTTCTGTGTGATAGTTGTGATACCTACTGTGATTTGGCGAATGCGCATGATTTCGTTGCAAATTTTGGTGATTGGTGGCCTTGAAGCAGTGTTCGTTGCCTGTGATATTGCTTACGTCGATCAAATTCCTTTGGACTTACGAAACAAGCCGCTGCCCGAATCTTGAAGCAGGCTGCTACCGCGTGTCGTGCCCGCTATTTAATACGATGCGCGCGGTCAATTTAGGTTCCGATACGAGTGGGCCTGGTCTACCGGTTCCCGCAAGAATTTTCCTAACGAAATTTTCCGACAGAGTGATATCAGGGTCAAGCCGCATCTGTCATATCCAGGGATAACAGGCACAGATATTCTCAAATCAGAGGAAACCAGCGGTTCGGAATGAATCGAAAGCGCGTTGCGGAGAAAATGGTCCGGCGTTAGTTCCACCGGGACCTAGGGGTGCTTGATTACTTCTTCCGTGGCCATCCGAGTCACGCCCCAACCGGCCAACCACGCGGAGTGGCGGCCGTCGCCCCCCGCAACTATGACCACGATGTCATCGGAGGACAGAACGATGGGCACCAAGGTCTCAGGATTGGTCTCATCCACCCAACTGGGCCAGTTGCGGTTGCCGTAGTGGGCGCGGCCCAGCAAGGAACTCAGTGGCATGCGGGCGTTCTGGTAGATGTATTCTTGAACGTCGGACTTGGACAAGCCGGAGGCGGCGATCTCTTCAGCGTGCTCCGGACAGAGCACCATGACGATCTGGGCGCCGGTGCCGATCTGGTAGTAATTGGATACACCAATGGCTTTCATGTTGCCGACGATGGTCTGGAGGATTTCAAGTCCGGTGGTGACTGTCGTCTCCATGATGGTGTTAACACCCCTGATGGCGGCAACGGTCACTGTACTGGACCCCTTCGCGTACCCCAGTTGGATGTTCCTGGGATCCCAGGGGCTACGTGATTCGTTCTCGGAGAAGCAAAAACTATAGCGGCCAGGGGTGGCGAGGGTGGCTTTGTCCATCACTCCGGGAATCAGGCCGCCAATATTGCGGATAACCAAACGCAATGCCCTGCCGATGGCCGCGTTGGCCCTTGAGCCTGGGCCGAAACAAGCGGCATCGCCGTTTATGCCCAGTTCATCGGCGATGGGGCCGTTAACGATCACCACCTGGGCCGCGCCGCCGGTGGTCGATGCATTTCCGCCCAGATTGAAGTCCTTATCCAGGGCCGCCTTGACCGCCGCCACCACCACCGGAAAGTACTCCGGCAGGCACCCGGCCATGACGGCATTGATGGCCAGTTTCTCCAGGCTCGCCTGAGCGTTTCGTGGCTGCATCGTACCCAGTGAGGTTGAGGGGTCCCCGCCGTATCCGGCCAGCATCTCGCGCACCAACTGTTCCGTGGGTGGCACCACCGGCAATCCGTCGGTCCAGCCCTGTTCCCAGCAATAGTCCTGGATGGCCTGGAATGAATCGGGCACATCTACCCGCCTGGCGCTTAGCAAAACGGAGCTCACGGCGTTGGACCTCGTTTATGAAGACTCAGGTGACGATTCTCCGGCTGGATGGCCGGCAAGTCAAATGGCCGCACAAATTAAAAGAGAGGCCAAAGCGGCCTCTCTGGTTTTTCATTGTATTTTCGTATCGCAGCGGGGAACTCGCCCCCACCCTAACGCTCCCCCATACGAGGAGGAGCGGGGTTATTTTTCGAGAGATTTATTTTCCGGTGAGCAGACCCACGATCTCTGGGGCGAACTCGCGGGCCATCTGTTGGACTTCCGGGATGGTGCGGGGTGCCAGGGGGCTGGGCAGCACCACGATGCGGACGCCGGGCATTCCCAGGGCCGTGGCCCGGGCAAGGGCAGCCCTGGTGAAGGTGCTGGTTATGACGCTAACGGAAGGCACGCCCTTGGATTCGGTCATCACTGTGTCGTGGAGACCCCACGCCGTGCAGGAGCCTCAATCTGCGATGGCGTGAATCACCACGTCGCAGTCATCGGCCAGAGACTGAATCGTCTCATCGGCGCAAGGAGCGCTATAGGTGAATTTGGTGGCATAGATGACCTTGGCCGCGCCGTAATCATTGAGCAGCACCTCTTTTAGCTCGCCCAAGAAGGCGTCGGCGTGGTATTTACGGTTCTCGAGCAGGCCCACCACCTTGCCCTTAAGGTCGGGCAGGCTGTCGCTGAGACCCAATTCCTCAGGAACATCCTCCGCGGTGGGGTCCAGGATCTCTATCATCCCCGTGGGCTTGCCGGTTGTCTGTGCCATGGTTTCCCTCTGGTTGCTGCAATAAGGAGTCTTTAGCGGCTCATCTGGAAGTACTTGCCTTCCGTCTTGATTGACGGAGCGATGACCATCTCAGCCTTGTGCAGGTCTCTTATCGTGTAGGCCCCGCACATGCCCATGGCCACTTTCAGGGCGCCTACGAAGTTCTGAGTGCCGTCGGTCTTGGAGGTAGGTCCGTAGAGGATCTCCTTCAACGACCCTTTGATTCCCACCGAGATGCGGGTGCCCCTGGGCAATTCCGGGTGGGGGTTGGCCATGCCCCAGTTGAAACCACGGCCGGGCGCTTCTTCGGCTTGGGCGAAGGGAGTGCCCAACATCACGGCGTCCGCTCCGCTAACCATGGCCTTACAAATGTCGCCGCCGGTCCGGAACCCACCATCGGTGATCACCGAAACGTAGCGGCCGGTGCGGCGGAAGTAGTCTTCCCGCGCCGCCGCGCACTGGAGGGTCGCGGTGACTTGAGGAACGCCGACTCCCACCACTTCGCGGGTGGTGCAGGCGGCGCCGGGGCCGACGCCCACCAATAGGCCGTCGATGCCGGTCTCCATCAATTCAAGGGCCACCTCGTAGGTAACACAATTGCCGACAATCACGGGAACTTTCAGGGCGTCGATAAGTTCGGAGAACACCAAACCGCGGTAGCTGTTGGACATATGGCGGGCGGTGGTAACGGTGGACTGGACAACAATAATGTCAGCCCCGGCCTCAACGGCCGCGGGGGACATGCGCTTGGTGTTTTGGGGGGTGAAGGAAATAGCGCAGGTGGCGCCGGTGTTCTTGATCTCCCGGACGCGCTGGCTGATCAACTCTTCGCGGATGGGCTCGGAGTAAACTTTCTGAAGGAGTTCGGTGACTGACTCCTGAGGGCAAGAGATGATCTCTTCTAGGACCGAGTAGGGGTCATCGTATCTGCTGTACAGGCCTTCGGCATTCAGTACGCCCAGGCCGCCCATCTCATGCATGTAAGAAGCGAACCCCGGAGAAACGGCCCCGTCCATGGCGGAGGCCATGATGGGAATCTCGAATTCCAGGTCGCCGATGGTCATCTTGGTGGAGGTCAATTCCGGGTTGATGGTGACCTGGCCGGGGACGATCGCCACCTCGTCGAACCCGTAAGACCGCTCAAGTTCTTTGAATAGCCTTCTCCCCATCCCTAAGTACCTCTTCCGTTACCAATTCTTTGAATGATTTAATCAGCATTGTGAGAAAAAATCAACCGAATTTCAAGGGCCTGACAAACCACCTTGACCCGGCGGAAAACCCGGCGAAAAACCCGGACGTAAACCAAGAGGAAAACTTACGGAAAATCCGGTGGCTGGCCTAGACTGATTTGCTCTTGCGGGGTTGTGAAAAATGGTGCATACTAGCCTTGCTGATGTATCTCCTGGTGGTTCTAGCGAAGCGGCCCCACCCGTTCCCATCCCGAACACGGCAGTGAAACGCCTCAGCGCCGACGATACTGCTCTGGCGACGGAGTGGGAAAATAGGTCACCGCCGGGAGGTATATCCTCTCAGAAAGCCTCCACACCCGCTGCACCTTCCCAGTCTACAGACCCGGCGATCCAGCCAAGGGAACCTCTTTCTTATCCCGGTCAGGCCGGTCTTAGCAGGCACTTCAGGTCCGGTTGGATACGCGCATCCAGCAGATTTACTGCTGTATTGTGCCTTTACACATAGTAGGGCCTCCAATATAATTGGATGCACGAGGGTCGTTAGGGTGAAATCCCTGCTTGGACCTCGTCCCCACGACTAATGGACCAGTCCACAGGTTATTCCATCCGCTAATCTGCATCGCAGCGTCTGGTGGAAACGGCCCTTAGTAGCGAGCCCCTCTAAAAAGGAACCGTGGCTAAATGGGTTCCTCACCATACTCCCATCAGGAGCGAAAATATGGGCAGTAGATTCGAGAAGTTCTCCGAACGGGCACGGCGAGTACTATCGCTGGCCCAAGAAGAAGCCCAGCGGTTCAACCATAACTACATCGGCACCGAGCACATCCTTCTCGGTCTGGTCCGCGAGACTGAAGGCGTCGCTGCCCGGGTGCTATCCAGTCTGTCCGTCGACCTGAGCAAGGTCCGGTCGGCGGTGGAATTCATCATCGGCCGCGGTGAGAAGCCGGCTCAAGGCGAGATCGGTCTTACCCCCCGCGCAAAGAAAGTCGTGGAGTTAGCCGTCGACGAAGCCCGACGGATGAACCACACCTACATCGGAACGGAGCACCTGCTTATCGGCCTACTGCGTGAAGGCGAAGGCGTGGCCGCCGGCGTTCTGGAAAGCCTGGGCGTAACCCTAGACAAGGTGCGGGCTGAGACCCACCGCATACTGAGCCACACCTCCGGCACCGGCGCCCAAGGCACCCGGTCCACCTCCAAGACTCCAACGCTGGACCAGCTGGGGATCGACTTAACCGTGGCCGCCAAAGCAGATAAGTTGGACCCGGTCATAGGCCGGGAAAAAGAGATCGAGCGGATGGTCCAGATCCTCAGCCGCCGCACCAAGAACAATCCTGTTCTGGTGGGTGAGCCGGGCGTCGGCAAAACCGCCATCGTAGAGGCCCTGGCCCAACTGATAAGCAGCGGAAATGTACCCGACACTCTTCAGGGCAAGCGCCTGGTCACTCTGGATATGGGCGCCCTGGTTGCCGGAACCAAATACCGCGGCGAATTCGAAGAGCGGTTGAAGAAGGTCATCGAAGAGATCAAGGCCTCCGGCAATTGCGTACTTTTCATAGACGAGATTCACACGATCGTTGGCGCCGGCGCCGCGGAAGGCGCGGTTGACGCTTCCAACATCCTGAAGCCCTCACTGGCCCGTGGCGAGATTCAATGTATCGGGGCCACCACCCTGGACGATTACCGGAAGTACGTGGAGCGGGACCCGGCCTTGGAGCGCCGCCTGCAACCCGTCCGGGTTGAAGAGCCTTCCAAAGAAGACACCGTGGCGATCTTGATGGGCATCCGGAGCAAATACGAGGACCACCACAAGGTAAAAATCACCGACGAAGCGATCCGCACCGCGGCCCTCCTTGCCCAACGCTACATCCCGGACCGGTTCCTGCCGGACAAGGCCATCGACCTCATCGACGAGGCCGGCTCCCGGGTAAGGCTGCGCGGCAGCGTCACCCCGGCGTCGGTGAAGGACGCCATGGAGGTCCTAGAGCAGGTCCGCAAAGAGAAGGACGAGGCCATCGCCTCCCAGCAATACGAGGAGGCGGCGGAGTTGCGGGACCGGGAACTGCGGCAGAACGAAAACCTGGACACCCTGGAAAAAGAATGGCAAGAAGGCGAGAACAAAGAACGCCGGGTTGTCACTGAAGACGATATCGCCGAAGTCGTCAGCATGTGGACCGGTATTCCGGTGACGCGGCTGGCGGAAGAAGAGACCGAGCGGCTCCTCAAGATGGAAGAGGAACTGCACAAGCGAATCATCGGACAAGATGAAGCAATCGTAAGCGTATCCAAGGCGGTGCGCCGCGCCCGGGCAGGCCTCAAGGACTCCCGCCGTCCCATCGGCGTGTTCATGTTCCTCGGGCCAACCGGTGTCGGCAAGACTGAACTGGTCCGCGCTCTGGCCGAATTCATGTTCGGCGATGAAGACAATATGATTCGCCTGGATATGTCAGAGTTCCAAGAGCGGCACACCGTCGCCCGTTTGATCGGTGCGCCTCCCGGCTACGTCGGATACGACGAGGGCGGGCAGCTCACCGAGGGCGTTCGGCGCAAGAACTACTGCGCCGTGCTTCTAGATGAGATTGAAAAGGCCCATCCGGAGGTCTTCAACATCCTGTTGCAGATCTTCGACGCCGGCCACCTGACCGACGCCCGGGGCAGGAAGGTAGACTTCCGGAACTCCATAATCATCATGACCAGCAACCTGGGGTCGGACCTGATCAAGCGGGAGACTTCTCTCGGATTCGCGTCCAAGTCCAGCGACGCTCAGACCGACGAAAAAGCCTACGAACGGATGAGAGACAAGGTGATGGATGAAGTGAAGAGGTTCTTCCGTCCTGAGTTCCTGAACCGGATCGATTCCACGGTGGTCTTCCACCAACTCAACAGGGACGAGATTTTGGAGATCGTCGATCTGATGATGAACCAGGTCCGAGACGAACTGGGCGAAAAGGAGATCTCCCTGGAGATCACCGACGCAGCCAAGGCCTATCTGGGAGAAAAGGGTTTCGACCCGGTCCTTGGCGCCCGGCCGCTGCGGAGACTGATTCAGGACGAGATTGAAGACAGCCTTTCCGATGAAGTGCTCAGCAGAAAATTGGTGGCCGGTGATGTGGCGTTAATCGACATGGACGACGAAGGCGCCATCAAGATCACCTCCAAGAAGGCCAAGTCCAAACCGAAAGCCAAAGCCAAAGCTGAACCGGAACCGGAACCGGAAGCCGAGACGGCTAACACCGCCGACTGATACCGGCGGACAACAACCAAAACCCCGGAACAACTGACAGAAGGCCCCACGATTGTGGGGCCTTCTGTTGTTATAATTGCCGCGATTCTTCCTGTGTAATCCTGCCTCGGTAATCTTAAATCGGGTGGTGCGGTGTGGCTAAGATGAAAGACCGGCGGCGAACAGTATTCATGTGCCCGTCTTGCGGGAACGAATCTGCCAAGTGGATGGGGTTTTGTCCCGCACAAGGATGCGGCTCCCAGGACCCACTGGTTGAAACCGCAGTGGCCCCGGCAGCCAAAGGCCGCCCAGGCTGGCTGGCCGCCAAAGCGGCCGACGTGGTCGAGCTATCTTCTATCTCCTCCAGCGACCAACCTCGCGACCCCTTGCCTTCCCACGAGCTGAACCGGGTATTGGGGGGAGGAGTGGTCCCTGGGTCGGTGGTCCTGCTGGCCGGAGAGCCCGGCGTCGGCAAGTCGACACTCCTCCTTCAGTTGGCCCAATACGTGGCCGCCAAAGGTCAAACCGTCCTGTATATCAGCGGTGAAGAGTCCCCCCAGCAGATAAAGCTGCGTTCCGACCGCCTGGGTTTTGCCGGCGACGGTGTCTTGATGCTGCCTGAGACCGACTTGGCGGCGGTCATCGAGAAGTTAGACTCCGTGCGGCCCGCCCTGGCCATCGTCGACTCGATCCAGACGTTGTACAGTGACGATGAGACCTCCGGCCCCGGAAGCGTGGGGCAGGTGCGCGAGGCAGGTCTCCGGCTGCTCCGGTGGGCCAAAGACAGCGGGACTCCGGTGTTCGTCTCCGGCCACATGACCAAAGACGGCTCATTGGCCGGGCCCAGGGTGCTGGAACACATGGTGGATGTGGTCTTGTACCTGGAATCTCAGGAGGACGGCGGATACCGGTTGTTGCGGGCCGGCAAGAACCGGTTCGGCGCGACCACTGAGGTCGGTGTGTTCGAGATGACCGAGAAGGGCCTGGCCGATGTGGACGACCCGTCCAAAGCGTTGCTCTCCCAACGGGCCGGGGGCTCCATCGGAGCGGCTCTGGCGCCGGTGGTTGAGGGCAGCCGCGCCTTGCTCTTGGAGGTCCAAGCGCTAACGTCCCCTTCGCAACTGCCGGCGCCGCGCCGCGTCGCCAATGGCGTGGACTACAACCGCCTCCTCATGCTGACGGCGGTGGCTTCCCGCCGCGCCGGTCTGGAATTGTCGGGCCAGGACATCATCGTAAACGTAGCCGGCGGCTTCAAGATCAGCGAGCCGGCCGCAGACCTAGCCCTGGTGCTGGCCATGGCGTCCAGCCTCTATAACTGCCCGCTCGACCCCGAGATCTTCGTCTTCGGCGAGGTTGGCTTGAGCGCTGAGGTACGGGCCGTTTCTCAGGCGCAACGGAGGGTCACGGAGGCGGCGCGGTTGGGGCTCAAGAAGTGCATCTTGCCTGAGTCGAATTTGGAGGGTCTGACGATTCCCCAGGGCATGAAGGCCGTTGGGGTGAGGACCTTGCGGCAGGCGGTGAATGCGGTCCTATCCAGAGACCGGTCTAAGAACCAGGACGGGGACCGGACGGAAGACTTGGTATGGGAACCTGAGGCGTCGCTGGAGCCGGGCTAGAACCTCTAGTGGGCGTGGGTCTCGGCGGAAGCTTGGTCCCCCGCCGTCTGGTCGACCGGTGAGAATTCGTGGTCTTCACAGGCCACCCAGCGCGAGCCGTCCTGGTAGACCTCTTTCTTCCAGATGGGGACGGATTCTTTGATGCGGTCAACGGCTTTGTGGCAGGCGTAGAAAGCCTCTTTGCGGTGCGGCGAACCGACGGCGATCACCAGGCTGATCTCCCCGATGCCTACCGTTCCGATGCGATGGCTGATGGCCAGCTGTTCCAGGCCGAATTCGGCCATAATTTCCTGACGCACCTCTTCCAGCTTTTTTAAGGCCATCTCATCGAAGGCTTCATACTCGAGAGACAACACCCTCTTACCCTCGAAATTATCCCTGGTGGTGCCCAAAAAGGTCACAACCGCCCCGTTGGTGTCGCGGCGCACCTTGGCGGTGACCTTCTCCGGGTCGAGGGCGTCGCTGGTCAGTTCTATCATCGTGTTAGCCTCCGCTCACGGGTGGAATGAGGCAAACATCGTCGCCGGGCTGGAGTACTACGTCATAGTCGGCATAGTCCGTGTTCACCGCCACCACTATCTTCACTTCGGGCGGCGCCAACTCCGGGAGTTGCCGCCGGACCTCATCGGTGAGGTCGGCCACCGTCGCTCCGTCTCCCAAAGCCACTGAAATCGTGTTCCGGCCGGCCCTTTCCCGGTACAAAGCAAAAAGTCTGACATTGAGTTCCATCTGCTGGATGCCTATCGCTCCGATCACGCCGCTTGATAAAAAAGCCCGGGCCAAAGCCGGCCGGGCCGGTTTCGAGCTTGAGTTAACATTATCCCACAGCGGCAGATAGGGCGCTAGTCTCACCCCCGGTTACCAGGGCAAGAGATTCCAACCCTCGAAAAGGCGCACCGCTTTGCCGTTTAGCGATGTCGTTTGGACCCGGTTGAGCCTTAACCAATAGATGCGTCCAGGCACCATGGTCTTGATCGTGTTGGCCTTGGTGAAGGCCGGGCGGGGGTCGAAAAATTCCCAAGTCTTGGTGCTGTTGTCGAAGGTCCAAACTCGGATCAGATTGTCACCTACGTTCAGCGTCTCTAATGCCTGAGCCGGCAACGTAGACGGCGGCGGAGAGGGTAGCGGCTGGCTCACCGGAGCACCCGCAAGCACGGCAAAAGTGGTGACGGCAGTGGACCCCCCCGCCGAGGCGGAGATGATCTGGACTCCCGGCGAAAACACAGGCATCGCAAAGAACGACACGAATTTCCCGTCATTATCCGTGGCGGGCGCAGGCGAACTCGATACCGTGATGTTGCCCGCGCGGTTGCTAGAGACAAGAACGTTGGCCGGGAAACCTTCACCGGAGATGGTCACTACCGTGCCAGGCACCCCGATGCTGGGAGAAACGGTGATGCTGGGTCCGGGCACCGAATGGATGGCCGTGGCCGACTGGTCAAACCCCACTACCCTCGCCCGGACGGTGCTGTTCGATGAGATAGCGGTGGCCGTCGGTACCTGGACTGTGATGACAAACTCGCCGCGGGAATCCGCGGAAACCACTTTTTGGAGCACCCCTTCGTATGAGATGGATACCTGGCTGCCCGCGGCAGTGGCCGAGTTGAAGGCGGGAAAGCCCCGGCCGGTTACGGTAAAGTCGGAATTTATCCCGCTGGCTTTGGGGTCCAAGCTGATGCTGGGTGTTTTAATGATTACCTGCGTCGTCCGCGTGAGACCTTGGTCATCCACGACGCTGATGGTGACTGCGCCTCCGGCTACGACCTCAGCGGTAACGGGAATCACGATCGAAGCGGTCCAATTGCCGTCGCCGTCGAAGTCTATGGGGTAGGTGAGATTTGGTGAAACCAGGATAGTTTCGCCGATGGCGATGACGCTGCCGCCTGTTCCGGTGACCTGATGCGCGCCGGACGACGCAGCCCCACCGGCGGTTGTCGAGGGGGTAAATCCGGTGCCCAAAAGAGTCACAGTCTGGTTGGGTAGCGCTGTCCGTGGAGTAACGTCAAGGGTCGTGGCAAGGCTGGCGGGCGCCGCTCCGGAGACCGAATCGGCCCCCAGCGCCACGAGGATCACCGCCAAAACCATGAGGAAGACGAGCTTTGGCCGCAGGTCCACCGCCTCCCCTCCCGTATCCTATTGCAACTATCTTATCAGGCAGCACGCTGAGGTCTAAGGCGCGGAGCAGGCGGGTTATCGCAAATCAGGCCCCTAATGCATCACCAGTCCGCCGTCGACGTTGAACGCCTGTCCGGTGATGTTGCGGGCTCCCGGTCCCGCCAGAAACACCGCCATGGCCGCGATGTCCTCCGGGTCGTTGGGCCGTCCGATGGGGATCCTGGCGTCCCTGGCTTCCTCCAATTCGCGCATGGTCTGGCCGGAGCGCTCGGACCGGCCGGCCATGGTCTCCGCCGCCATGGCGGTCAGGGTGGAGCCGGGGCAGATTGCGTTCACGTTGATGTCATATCGGCCGAGTTGCAGCGCGGCGATGTGGGTCATGGCGATCACCGCGCCCTTGCTGGCGGCGTAGGCTGCGTTGGAGGTGCCGGCATAGCCCTTCCCTGCGATGGACGCTATGTTGATGATCCGGCCTCCTTGCCCCTGGTCGATGAGGTCCCTGGCCGCTCTCTGCATGCAGAAAAACACACCCTTGGCGTTGACCCGGTGTATCCGGTCCCAGTCCTCTTCTTGAACATCCATGATGTCAAGAAATTTGGTCACCCCCGCGTTGTTCACGACGATGTCGATACGGCCAAATGCGTCTTTGGCCTGGCGGAACATGCGGTCGATATCATTCAGATCGCCCATGTCGGCGGGCAGAACGACGCTTTCCCTGCCCAGTTGTTTCACGGCCACCGCGGTGTCTTCCGCCGTGGAGGCGTCGATGTCGGATACGGCGACGTTGGCGCCGGCTTCGGCCAATCCCAGGGAGATTGCCCGGCCCATGCCTCTGCCGGCGCCGGTGACCAGGGCGATCTTATCTTCCAATTGCATGGTTTACCTCTGGGCCGCCGCGCGTGAAAATTCAATGATTATTGGACCAGGCAGCGGTTGGGGCGAGTGTAGACGTGCCCAACATCGGCTGTCAACGAACCGGCTCCGTTGACAGCCTTTCCAACCGAGATTACACTCGCGGCAGTTTGCGGCCGAGGCTAGACCACAGGCGGGAGGCACGATATGGCGGTTGATACGCACGTTGATACGATAGTGCGGGGCGGAAAGGTTGTTACTTCATCTCAGGTACTGGACGTAGCGGTGGCCATCAAGGGCGAAAAGATCGCCGCCGTTGGCCCGGAACATCTGCTTCCGCCGGCCGACCGGTACATCGACGCCGAAGGCAAGTTCGTTCTGCCGGGGCTGATCGATTCCCACGTGCATCTTGACGGGCATGACGACTATGCCCTTGGGGCGCTGGCGGCGGCCCACGCCGGACTGACCACCCTGGTCCCCTTCGGTAATTACGCGCTGGAGGGAGACGAGACCTTGGAGCAGGCAGTCCGCCGCGTTCAAGAAGAGGTGGGGACGGCGGCGCTGGTGGACTTTGGGTTCCACTTCATCTTGCAGAACCGGCCCAGCATATTGGCTTCCCTGCCCCGGGCCATGGAACTGGGCGTGAAATCCTTCAAGATGTTCATGACCTACAAGAAGCGGCCCGGCCGCATGTGCGACGACGATTACATCTGCAACGCCATGGACATGGTGGCCAAGGGCGGGGGCGTCCTGCAACTCCATTGCGAGAGCGGCAACATCATCGAGTATCTGGAGAACAAGTTGATCGCCGAGGGCCACACTCACCCAACGGACTTCCCCACCGCCTGCCCCGATTGGGCCGAGGAGGAGGCGATCAACCGGGCCATCAAGATGGGCGCCGCCACCGGCTGCCCCACTTACGTGGTGCACCTGAGCACCCAACTGGGCCTGGAGCGGATCAAGCAGGCACAGGCCCAGGGCCAAAAGATCTGGACCGAGACCTGCCCACAATATCTGCTGCTGTCCGACGCCGAGATGGCGAAAGTCGGACCCTTGGCCAAGATTGGCCCTCCGCTGCGGCCGGAAGACGGACCCGACCGGGACGCGCTGTGGCAAGGTCTGAGGCAGGGCCAAATCTCCCTGGTGGGCAGCGACCATTCGCCCCACCCCGAGGAATTGAAGAAACCGGGTTGGGACAACATATTCGTGGACTCCAGCGGGGCGTCGGTGCCCTTTGGCTCCCCCGGCATAGAAACGGTGGCCCCGTTGATGTACAGCGAAGGCGTGGTGAAGCGCGGCTTCCCGATCTGGTGGCTGGCCCGGGTAATGTCGGAGAACCCAGCGCGCATCTTTGGCCTGTATCCACGGAAGGGCGTGATTCAGGCGGGGTCCGACGCCGACCTGCTGATCCTTGATCCCGGCGTCGATCGGGTTGTGACCGCCAAGGACCACCACAGCAACGCAGGTTATACGTTGTTCGAGGGCTGGAAGGTGAGCGGCCGCCCATGGATGACCCTGCTGCGGGGGCAGGTCCTGCTGAACCAGGGCAAACTGGAGCAGAAACCGGGCTACGGGAAGTTCCTGGCCTGCGAGGGTCCAACCACGCCCTTGGGAGGGCCGGTGGACTAAGGGGAATATACGCCAACGGCCGGTGCGTGTCGGGGCACGGCATTTCCGTGCCCCTGCGTTTCCGGAGAGGGATCGATCTCTGGGGCCCCCGCCCCCTAACAGTCATTCCGGCGAAAGCTGGAAGGTGGATTCACATTTGAAGTGCAACACTTCATTCCAGAATACCTCGGCTGGAGTACGAAAGCCGAGGCACTTACGAGGGGTATTATTATACGCCCGCACGAGCTCAGTAAACCTCT
>JADFPD010000087.1 GCA_022562475.1 Chloroflexota bacterium
TAACAAAGAAAAAGAGGGACCCCGACATCGGTCGGGGTCCCTCTTTCTGTAACCTGGGCCCAGCCGACCGGTTACTCACGTCTAGGAGCGACTAAACCGCAATCTACTCCGAGGCGGGAAGGGCGGCGCCAACGGCGACCGTCAGGTGCTTGGCCTTCTCGGACTCGGCCACCGGCAGGGTGATGGTCAAGACACCGTTCTCGTAACGGGGCTCGACCTTGTCGGTGTCCACGTTCTCGGACAGCCGCAGGGACCGGTGGAAAGACCCCGCCCGGCGCTCCCGGACCACGTAGCCGCCATCTTGCCGCTCTTCCTCAGCCTTGCTCTCGGCCTTGATGGTCAACACACCGCTCTCGATGGTGACATCGATGTCCTCCGGCTTAAATCCGGGTAGGCTGGCTTTAACCGTGACGTTGTCACCGTCGCGGACGATGTCCAGCGGAATGGACCAGTCCCGCCGCTCGGCGCCATTGGAATAGCCCGAGAAAAATGTGGGGAATCCGGCAAACCGCCGGTTGGCCAAGCGGTGTGCCCGCCTGATCTCATATAGTGGGTCCCAACGTGTCAATACCATTTGTAGTTTCCTCCTAAATATTGGTGGGTTGGGACTCTTGGTCTCAACTCCAAACTAACAATCCATATTGTATATAGTTGAGTCCTTTACTGTCAAGTTTATGTTTATTATCGCTCATGTATACTACATTATATCGGATGCTTACATTGACATGCAGTCTCAATTAAACTACAATCCAACCCTGATAAAGACCGGCGGAACTCTGTGATTCGGTTGATTTAATGGCTGATTATTACAAAACGTTAGGCGTGGCCCGTGGCGCCTCGGAGAAAGACATCCGGGGCGCGTTCCGTAAACTGGCGCGCAAACATCACCCCGACGTCAACGACAACGACCCGGCGTCGGAAGAGAAGTTCAAGGAGATCAACGAAGCCTACACCGTACTCTCCGACGCCGACTCGCGCCGCAAATACGACCGGTACGGCGACGAATGGAAGCACGCGGACCAGTTTGAGCAATCCAGCCGGGGCCGCCGCGGCAGGTCCACTTACTCGACTATGGGTGGTGGGGGTGGCCGGAGCAGCATCTTTGACCAATTCTTCGGCGGCATGGGCGGCTTCGATGTAAAGCCCGCCCCAGCCGAGTATAAGGTCGCAATCTCCCTGGAAGAGGCGTTCAAGGGCGCAGCCCGCCGCCTGCAGATGCAAGATGGCCGCCGCCTAGAGGTCAAGATTCCCCCCGGAGTAGACAACGGCTCCAGGGTCCATATCGCCGCGGACAGCGGGGATTTCTACTTGGTGGTGTCGGTCAAAGACCACCCAAAGTTCCGCCGTCAAGGGAAGGACCTTTACGTGGAAGTAGAAGCGCCCTTGGACGACGCGGTGCTGGGCGGCGAACTGACCGTGCCCACCCTGACCGGGCGTCTGGCGCTGACCATTCCCAAGGGGACCCAGAACGGCCGCCGCTTCCGGCTGGCGGGCCAGGGGATGCCGGTCCTGAACAATTCAGCGAACCACCCGAGGAGCGATGTCGACCACCGCGGCGACCTGTTCGCCACATTGAAGGTGAAGCTTCCCTCCGATCTGACAGAGGAAGAGATAGACCTGTTCCGGATGTTGCGGGACAAACGCATGAGACCGCCGGAGCCTGAAAACGGCGGGAATGTTAGTGAGGAAGATGAGGGGACGGGCAAGGAGTAATCATGAGTACAGATAATCAATTTCGGGACGAACCGTGTTTCGTGATCAGCGTGGCCGCCCGCATCGTCGGGGTCCACGCCCAAACTCTGCGCCACTACGAGCGCGTGGGCCTGATCTGGCCGTCCCGGACCGGGGGCCGGCAACGGCTCTATTCCATGGCTGACATCGACCGCCTGCGCCGCTTAAAGGCCCTGACCGAGGACATGGGTCTGAACCTGGCCGGGGCCGAGGTGGCCCTAAAACTCATGGACCGCATCGAAGAACTTGAAGGGGAAGTCAAGAAGTTGACCGAGGCCGTGAAAACCTTGCAGAGACAAGAACTAAGACCCGGCCAACGAGAAGGACAGGGCGCGGCCAGCCGCTCCTAGGAGAGATCATAATGGTTTTAAGACCAGACCAATTCACAGAACAAGCCCAAGAGGTATTGCACAACTCCCAAGACCTGGTGCGCCGGTACGGCCACAGCCAATGGGACGTGGAGCATATCCTGCTGGCCCTTTTACAGTTGGAGAACGGGACTCCCGGAGAGATCCTAGCCCAGATCGGCGTTTCGATCGATGCCATGACGGCCCATCTGGACAAGGCTTTGGAGTCCGCTCCCAAGGTGGCCGACAACGCGACCCAGATCTACGCCACACCCCGGGCCTCGCGGCTACTGGAGGACGCCAAGAATGAAGCCGACCGTCTGAAGGATGACTTCATCGGCGCCGAGCACCTGTTCATCGCCGCCGTCATGGAATCCCAGGGAGACGCGGCCCAGGTATTGAAAGAACACGGCATCGACCAGGAAAAGGTCTATCAAGCCTTGGTCGAGATCCGGGGCAGCCACCGTGTGGATGACCCCAGGGCCGAGAGCCGTTACCGCTCGTTGGACAAATACAGCATCGACCTGACCCATCTGGCGCGCCAAGGAAAGCTGGACCCGGTGGTGGGACGGGACGAAGAGATCCGGCAGGTGATGCAGACCCTCACCAGGCGGAAGAAGAACAACCCAGTGATCATCGGAGAGGCCGGCGTGGGGAAAACCGCCATCGTCGAGGGACTGGCCGCCCGCATCGTGGCGGGAGACGTGCCCGACTCTCTAAAGGGCCGCCGTGTGCTGGCCTTGGACATGGGCGCATTGGTCGCCGGGTCCAAATTTAGGGGCGAGTTCGAAGAGCGGCTCAAGTCCGTGGTGGACGAGGTGAAGCAGGCCCACCGCGAGGTGATCCTGTTCCTGGACGAGATACACACCATGGTTGGCGCCGGGGCTTCGGAAGGGGGCATCGACGCCAGCAACCTGCTCAAACCCGCCCTCGCCCGTGGTGAACTGCAGTGCATCGGCGCAACTACCCTGGACGAGTACCGGAAATACATCGAGAAAGACACCGCTCTGGAGCGCCGGTTCCAGCCCGTGATCCTGGAAGAGCCTTCCGTGGAGGAGACGGTGGAGATACTGCGCATCCTGCGGCCCCGGTACGAGGCCCATCACAAGGTGGATATCGACGATTCCGCCCTGGTTGCCGCCGCGCGTCTCAGCGACCGCTACGTGACCGGGCGTCAGCTCCCCGACAAGGCGGTGGACTTCATCGATGAGGCCGCCGCCAAGCTGCGCATCGACGCCGAAAGCCTGCCCTCCGACGTCAAGACCAAGGAGGAGCGCATCGAGCAATTATTGGACCAGGAGGACGCCGCCGCCCAGCGGACGGAGTACGAACGCGCCGCCGAGATCAGGGTAGAACGGCTGCGCTTGGTTGAGGAGTACGAATCCGAGCGGCAGACCCTGATGAAAGACCGCCGGACCGACAATGTGGTTGGCGAGTTGGACATCGCCGAACTGGTCTCCAAATGGACCGGGATACCCACCGGACGTCTGATGGAGGGCGAAGGCGAACGCCTGGTCAATATGGAGGAGGACCTCCACCAGCGGCTCATCGGCCAGGAAGAGGCGGTGGTGGCGGTGGCCGAGGCCATCCGGCGCTCCCGCTCCGGCCTGAGCGATCCGCGGCGGCCCATCGGCAGCTTCATATTCCTGGGCCCAACGGGCGTGGGCAAGACGGAGTTGGCCAAAGCCTTGGCCCAGTTCATGTTCGACGACGAGTCCAACATGGTGCGGATCGACATGTCCGAGTACATGGAGAAACACTCCGTCTCGCGGCTCATCGGCGCCCCTCCGGGCTACGTGGGCTACGATGAGGGCGGGCAGCTCACCGAGGCGGTGCGCCGGCGGCCCTACCGCGTGGTGCTTTTCGACGAGATCGAGAAGGCTCATCCCGACGTTTTCAACATCCTGCTCCAGGTCCTGGAAGACGGGCGGTTGACCGACGGCCACGGACGGACCGTCGATTTCAGGAACACGGTCATCATAATGACCAGCAACCTGGGCACTTCAGGCATCAAGAGGCAAGCCTTTGGGTTCCGCCCCGACAACAAGGACGGCGAGGACGAAGACCAGAAGCTCCGAGAATCGGTTAACGCCGCTCTAAAAGAGACCTTCCGGCCGGAGTTCCTCAACCGGATAGACGAGACCATCATCTTCCATCCGCTGACCCAAGAGCAGATCGTCCGGGTCGTTGGCCTGATGATCAAGGATGTTCAAGGCCGCCTCGAAGACCGGGGGATCACCTTTGAATTGACCGCCGACGCCAATCTCTGGTTGGGCCGGGAAGGCTACGACCCGGTCTTCGGAGCAAGGCCGCTGCGCCGGGCGATCACCCGTTTCTTGGAGAACCCCATGTCCAAGGGCATATTGTCCGGGGAATTCACCTTGGGCGATCATATCCTGGTCGACGCCGCGACGGAAGGCCTGGTGTTATCCAAGGTGGAACACCCGGCGCCGGAAGCCGCCGAGGACGCGGAGGGCGAGACCGCGGAAAAGGTGCCGTCCGCGAACTAGACTTCGTGTTACCGAAACCGTTCGTCCTGAGCCCGTCGAAGGACTGTAGTTTCAGGATTAACGGTGGTTCGACGGGGCTCACCACCAACGGGACGAGACTACCTGCCATTCGTGGTGAACTTGTCGGACCATCTTTTGAGATGAACCAAACTGTGGCCGGGCCGGGAGCTGATGCAGCAAGCGGAATATAAAGCAGCCAGCGTCTGGGGGTTGAAGATCCGCTACGTTGAGGCCGGAGACGGCCCCGTGGTTATGCTGCTCCATGGCCTAGCCGATTCGCTACTATCCTGGTACTGCAATATCGATTTTCTGGCCGACGCCGGGTACCGGGTGATCGCTCCCGACCTGCCGGGCTGTGGAGAATCCGACAAACCAAGCCATCTTGACTACGACCCGGTCTCGGCAGCCGAATTCGTCTACGACTTCACCCAAGAAATGGGAATCGACAGGCTCTCGTTGGTAGGTAGTTCCGCCGGCGGACTGGTCGCCGGGTTGTTCTCCCTGGAACACCCGGACATGGTAGAGAAGATGGCGCTGGTTGGCTCGGGTGGGTTTGGCCGGAGGGTGTCTTGGTTGCTCCGGGCAATCTCGGTCCCTTTGTTGGGCGATCTGATGTATCAACCCTGGTTGAACCGCAAGATGGGGGTCACCAAGCGTCTGTTCTACCGGACGCCCGCCATCTTGGAGGAACTTCTTCCGGAGATGGACCGGTTGAAGGAGCTCCCCGGCGCACGCGCCGTGGTGCTGCGTTCCATCCGTTCCAGCATCACCCTGCGGGGCCTGCGTAAACGGGAATACATCATCGACCGGCTGAAGGGCTCTGAAGTGCCGTTGATGACCGTCTGGGGCGCCGAGGACAGGATAATACCAGTAGCCCATGCCGAGGACGTTCGCCGGGAACTGCCCGGAAGCCTCGTCCACATCATTCCCGAATGCGGCCACTGGCCTCAGATGGAGCAACCCGGACAGTTCAATGCCTTGTTGACCGATTTCTTAAACGGTGGCCCCATCCAGACAGCCCAACACGAATCTTGATGCGGTACATCGTCCAGGTCGATTGGCGTAAACCGGAAAACCTGGTCCGGCTGGGCATCCTGGCGGCGGTCATCGCCGCCGTCGTCGCTACCTTGCTCCTCCGCGACAACTTCGGCGCAACCGAAGTGGGTTACGGCGCGGTGGCTCTGAGCGCGTTGGTGGCCAGCGCCGGCCTGTTGATCCCGGTCCCGGCCTTGGCGACCGCCTGCGCCACAGCCACCTTTCTGAACCCTTTGTTGGTCGGCCTAATCGCCGGTTCCGCTGAATCGGTCGGAGAACTGAGCGGCTATTACCTGGGCTACACCGGCCGCGACGTCCTGGCCCGGAGCCGCCTCTACCAGAGGCTGGAGCATTGGATGCGCCGCCGGGGCTGGTTGCTGCTTTTTGTGGTGTCGTTGGTGCCCAACCCGATCTTCGACGTAGTGGGCATCGCCGCCGGGGCCCTCCGTTTTCCGATCTGGGGATTCCTGTCGGTAGTCTGGGCCGGAAAAGTGCTGAAGTTCCTGGTATTCGCCTATGCCTGTAACGCCGGAGCAGATTGGCTGACCGGCCTATTCGGGCTTTAATCGTCGCGCTCGAAAAAGGCGGGTTTAGGCACGAAAAGTGGCGGTTATCCGTATAGGAGTGTATTCTTACCCCGCCTCCCGCCTTGATGTTCCGCCCGCCGGACCGTCTCTTGGAAGATTCCCGAGGGTGTCCACTCGGTTGGGAAAGCCATCGGATATACCTTTCTGCACTTGTTGGAGGAACATCTTGATCCGCCCATTAGATGGAAAAAGCCCCAGGATACACCCGTCTGCTTTCGTCAGCGAAGCGGCCTACGTCGTTGGCGACGTGGTTATCGGGGAGGGCACCAGCATCTGGCCCGGCGCGGTGATCCGGGCGGATTACGGCGACATCATCATCGGCAAGAACTGCTCCATCCAAGACAACGCCGTCCTGCATACGGATGACCATCTGGAGTTGGGCGACAACGTTCTATTGACCCACGGCGCGGTGGTCCACGGCGGCAAGGTCGGCAGCAACGTGCTCATCGGAGTGAACGCCGTTCTCTTGGAGGACACCGACGTCGGCAACCATGTATTCATCGGCGCGGGCGCCATCGTGCGGGGGAAGGTGCCGGACAACTCTCTGGTGATCGGCGTTCCCGGCCAGATACGGCCCCTCACCGAGAAACAGGCGGAGCGGCTAAAGGACCCAACAGCCAGGTACGTTCAGAATGGCAAGCGTTTCAACGAACAGGGTCTGGGCCTGGATATCTCGGAATTCGAGGCGGGAAGCTAGGGCATGAATACCGCACGCACGGACCGAACGGACACCCCCACCCTCCCTCTGGAGGGAATCAGGGTCTTGGACGTCACCCACATCGTGGCGGGACCGTTCTGCTCAATGATACTGGCCGATATGGGCGCCGAAGTCATCAAGATCGAGCGCCCGGGCCTGGGAGAACGGGGCCGAAGCAACGGTCCTTTTATTCAAGGACAGGACGGGAACAGCGTCAGCGCCCGCTACTTGGGCCTCAACCGCAACAAGAAAAGTGTGGCCCTGGACCTCCGCGACCCCCGCTGTAAAGCGGCCTTCGAGCGGATGGTCAAAGAATCGGACATCCTGTTGGACAACTGGGGTCCGGGCGCTCTTCGGCGGCTCGGCCTGGGCTACGATGTGTTGCAAGAACTGAACCCGGCCCTGATCTACACCAGCCTCACTGGCTACGGCGACCCCGAGGGTCCGGCGCCGGGGCCCTACTCAGATTGGCCGGCCAACAACCCCTGCGTCCAGGGAATGGGCGGCTGGATGGCCGTCACCGGGGAGCCGGGCGGCGCGCCGCAGATGGTTGGCGACAACATCGGCGACTCAGTGCCCGGGGTCTGGACGGCCTTGGGGATAATGATGGCCCTGGAGGCCCGCCACCGCACCGGCCAAGGCGCCTTCGTGGACATGTCGATGTACGATTGCATGGCCGCTCATATGACCAGCACCATGCCCTTCTACCAGGCAACGCGGACCGTGGCCGGACGGGAGCGGGGCAATATGCTGAGCGCCCAATTGGCCCTCAAAGCCAAAGACGGTTACGTGGTCCTGGCCGGGGCCGGCGGCCCGGAGAAGTGGAAGGACCTCTGGCGGCTCATGGGCCGTGAAGACCTGATCGAGGATGAGCGGTACCTGGGCGTGGGCGTTAGCGGCGACTTCTACCTGAATAACTTTGTTCCTGAATTAGAAGCCTGGACCTCGGTGCGGACCAAGGCTGAAGTGACCCGCCGATTGATCGAGATCGGCTACTCGATGGGGATGGTCCAAGACCAAGCAGACCTGGACCGATGCCCCCACCTGGAAGCCCGGGGGATGTTCATCGACGGCGGCAACAACCTCGGCGGCATTTTCAGGACGATCAACACGCCCATAAAATTTGCCGGCGGGGCGCAAACACCCAACGTCGAACCGCCCCTTTTAGGGGCCAACAACGAAGAGATACTCTGCTCCATCGGGGGCGTGAGCCGGGAAGACCTGGAACTGATGCAGTCCGACGGGGTTGTCTAACGTGTCCAATCTAATGGTGAATCACCTATGCGAATAGCTGTCATGGGCGCGGGCGGCGCCGGAGGATGCCTTGGTGGGCTATTGGCCAAAGCGGGCAACAACGTGTCGCTCATCGCACGGGGCGAGCACCTGAAAGCCATTCGCGCCAATGGGTTGAAATTGGTCCGCCCTCACAGCGAATTCGTGGTCGAGGTAGATGCCACCGACGACCCCGCCCAGGTGGGGCCGGTTGACCTTGTGCTATTCACGGTCAAGACCTACCAAAACCGCCATGTAATCACGATGCTCAAGCCATTGATGGGCCACGAGACCTCGGTCATGACCCTACAGAATGGCGTCGAAAGCCACGAGCAACTTGGCGCGGTGCTGGGCCCCAATAATATCCTCCCGGGGGCGTACTGGGCGTCTTCCCATATCTTATCGCCCGGCGTGATCGTGGAAGACGTCGAAGCCCAGATATCCTTTGGTGAACTCGACGACACCGAAAGCCTGCGGGCCCTGGACATACGGAAAGTGTTCCGGGAAGCCGGGATCGAAGCTGAGATCTCCCTGGACCCCTTGCAGGTGCTTTGGCAGAAATTCATCGTCCTCAGTGCATTGGCGGGAATCACCAGCGCCGCTCAGACGCGGCCCAAAGAACTGCTCAAATACCCCGATGCCCGGCGGATGTTCTGCGACGCCATGGAAGAGGCATTGGCCGTGGGCTTGGCCAAGGGAGTAAATCTGTCCGACGATCTGGTCCAAGAGTCCTTGAAGTACATCGACGGCCTGCCCGATTTCCAAAATTCCATGCACGGAGACTACGAGGCCGGCCGGGCCACCGAGTTGGACGCCCTTTCCGGCGCCGTGATCAGATTGGGCAAGCAGATCGGAGTGCCGACCCCGGTCCACAGCTTCCTTTATTCGGTGTTGCTGCCCCATAAAGACGGGGTGCCCTAGGCGGGCTAGCTCCGCCGTGCCGGCCCATTTATCCCTTGACGCGGAGCCCTGGCCGATTCCATACGGGACGATATCAGCCTATAATGGTGCCTTGTACAGTCGATTTCGGAGTGACGTTTAACTTTGTTTCAAGCGCCCCGGGGCACCGCGGACCACCTCCCGGAAGAACAGAAATACTGGCGGTATATCGAGTCAAAGGCCGTGGACGTAGCCACCCGGTTCGGATTCGGCCGCATCGATACCCCCGCCTTTGAGGATTCCAACCTTTTCATCCGGTCGGTGGGCGAAGGCACCGACATCGTCGAGAAAGAGATGTACACCTTCGACGACCGGGGCGGCGACAGTATCACCCTGCGCCCCGAGGGCACCGCACCGGTGTGCCGGGCCTACCTGGAACACGGGATGCACAACCTGCCCCAGCCCGTGCGGATGTATTATTTCTGCCCGGTTTTCCGGTACGAACGACCCCAAGCAGGGCGCTTCCGCCAGCACCACCAATTCGGCGTTGAAGTGCTGGGCGACGCCGATCCGTCGGTGGACGCCGAGGTTATCGATGTTGCGTGGGACCTGATGACCAGCCTGGGACTAAGGGACATCAACCTGCTGATCAACAGCGTTGGCGACCCCCAATGCCGTCCAGCCTACGTGGCCAAGCTGCGGGAGTATTACTCTGGCTACCACGATAAGCTGTGCTCCGACTGCAAGACACGGCTGGACCAGAACCCACTGCGTCTGCTGGATTGTAAGGTGGAGAGTGATCACGCCCTGGGCAACGGTGCTCCCAAATCGGCCGACAACCTTTGCGGGGACTGCAGCGAGCACTGGACCAAACTGCTGACGTACCTGGACAGGATGGAGTTGCCCTACCAGATCGACCACCGTTTGGTGCGCGGCTTGGACTATTACACCCGCACGGTCTTCGAGGTGCAGCCCCTCGACGGCGGCAGCCAGTCGACCATCTGCGGCGGCGGGCGTTACGACGGGCTGATCACCCAACTCGGCGGACGGGACACTCCCGGCATCGGTTTCGCCACCGGTTTGGAACGGTTGACCTTGAACTTGAAACGCAGCGAGGTACAGGTCCCCGACGGACCTAAACCACTCTACCTGGTGGCCAACGTGGGCGATGACGCCCGCATCGCCGCCTTGGAACTATCGGTGCGCCTCCGCCGGGCCGGGGTCGGCGCCATTCTGAGCAGCGGCGCCCGGGGTCTTCGGGGCCAGCTACGCCAAGCCAACGCCTTGCAGATTCCCTTCACGCTGATCCTGGGCGACGACGAGATCGAGAAGGGCGAGGTGATGGTCAGAGACATGGAATCGTCGGTCCAGGAGAGTAGACCCCTGGCCGAATTTATCGAAGAAGTGACCAAGACTCACGGCCGGGACGCCTCGGCGGAATAAGATCAACCGGGTCTGAATAGGTAGAACAAGTGCGGATGTTGGGATGACGGGTATGAAGCGGCTCGGCGCGGTTTTGGTCCCCTTGCTGATCTTGGCATTGGCCTGTGGCGAGGCCGGCGCCCCGCAGACCCCGCTGCCTCCGGCCCTCGAGGCCACGGTCCAAGCTGTAGTCTCTGAAACTCGAGCCGCCAACCAGTCCACAGCCGAGTCAGATACCGAAGCCACCATCACCGCGCGGGTCCAAGCCACCGTTATGGCGCTGATCAACGCCACTCCGATACCTTCGCCCACGCCAACCCGGGGCGTCTCCACTCCGACCATCCAACCGACCGGTTTCACGACCACGCAGGGCGGCAGTTTCAACACCGTGCCGGCGCCCACTGCAACGCGGATACCAACCCGAACTCCCACGCCCTCGCCGACCCTTCTCCCCACGCGGCTGGCGCCTTGCTCGGCCGCCGCCGACGGCGTAGAGGTCTCTGCTTGGGTCAATGGCTTCTTGGCCGCCTCAACACGGGTCCAGTCCGGTAGTTACACGTTGCTGGTGGAGCAGCCCTCCGGCGCATCATTCAGCGGCCAGACCATAACGTTCAAGGTTGGGGGCTTCGATGCCAAACAGACCGTTCGTTGGATGCAAGGAGGGGCTACTGAATTAGTCCTGAGCGCACCGGGAGGCGGACTCAGTCGTCTTGACCCGGCCGGAAGCGGCCAGTCTTCATTGGCCGGCGGTCTGACGGCCCAACCCCTCCCGCCCCATGTCATCTTGGGCACGGTATTCGTGGGCGATTGCTAGGGCGCGCCGGCGCGCTCCACCTGACAATTCCCCGTTGACCCTTCCGGTGGAAAGATAGAACATATGTCCGCAATGGGTTCCCGGTGGCGTCTCGCAGCAGCCTCGTCTTGGGCTGGACGACCGCCGGCAGCCGGAGGAGGGCGGATGCTATGAAGATCTTCTACCGGGGCTATGTCATCGACGAGGAGATACGCTCCATCAGCTATGCGGTGTACGGTAGGCGTCCCGAACGGGCTGAGCTGACCGCCAGAAGCACCTCCCGCGAGGCCATGGAGTGGATCGACGGCAACGTGAAGCGGGAATCCATCCTGGGAGCGACCAGGACGCACCAACCGGCGGAGCACTAAACAGCCCCACTTTATAACAACTCACCGGGTTGCCATGGGACCCCTTTGGCGGGAGAATGGGCGGAGGCGGATGATATGAGGGGGCCTCGTTTTATGGTGACCCAACCACCGAGTGATGGACCCGCTTTCGGCGGGTCCATCACATTTTCCAGAGTCGTAGACCTGAGTTGGCCCATTCACCCCGGCATCCCCCGGTGGCCCGGAGACCCCAGCGTGGAATTCGAGACCGTGGCCGACATCGAGGAAGACGGCTATTTCCTGCGCCGCTTCTCCATGGGGGAACACTCCGGCACCCATTTGAGCGCACCTTCCGGGTTCCGGACCGGCGCGTCCGGACACGAGTGCTTCTCGCCCCAAGACCTGGTCAGGCCGGCGATCGTCATCGACATCACAACCCAGGCGGAAGCAGACTGGAACTACGCCCTCACCATGAACGACATCTTGGACTGGGAGTCGGAGCACGGCCCGGTCCCCCAGGGCTGCGTGGCGCTGCTCCGCACGGGCTGGCAGGTCAGATGGAGCAGACCGGTCGATTACCTGGGCGGCCCCGGCGCCGGCCAACTCCACTTTCCCGGATTCGGGTTGGAGGCTGCCCAGATGTTGCTCGAGGGCCGGAGCGTTGCCGGATTGGGCGCCGACACCGCCGGCGTCGAGCCTGGCGTCGACACCGGGTTTTCGGTCAGCCGATTGGCGTTGGAAAACCGCCTAATCGTCTTGGAAAACCTGACCAACCTTGAACTGCTGCCACCCACCGGAACCCTGCTTGTGGTCGGCCTGGTCCGGCTGGAAGGCGGCAGTGGCGGCCCGGCAGCGGTCACGGCCCTCGTCCCTTAATTAAGGCTAAAGAGAGTCGATCCCGGCCTTAGCGCAGTCCTCATCTTGTTGGCTGGTGCCGCCGCCAACGCCGACCGCTCCATCAAGCGCGCCGTCGCGGATGACCGGCAGCCCTCCCTGGCTGGGGATGCCGTGACCGCCTTCAGCGCCGAGGATTCCTCTGATGATTGGAGTATCTGCCCGCTCTTGCAGTTCGCCGCTGCTGCGCCCGAATGCCGCCGAGGCCACCGCTTTGCCTTGGGATCCGTAGGCGCCGCCCCAGATCGCGCCGTCCATGCGGTTGAAGGCGAGTAGCCTGCCGCCGGCGTCGCACACCGCGACGTTGATCTTGATGTTCAATTCGTTGGCTTTGGCTATGGCGCCCGCCACAATTTTATTGGCTTCGTTCAGTGATATGGCCATGATTCCCTCCATAAAAAAGTAGGCTCATTCTAGCGCAGGCGGCCGGCCACGCCAATGGGGTGAAACATCCAGACCGGCCCAGGCACGGTGTTATACTGCTAGGACGACCTGAGAACCCTTGGAGACACTATCCCACCTTGCTGACCAAACGCATAATCCCGTGCCTGGACGTGGACGGCGGCCGGGTGGTGAAAGGCATCAGTTTCGTCGAGCTCCGCGACGCCGGAGACCCGGCGGAGTTGGCTGCCTTTTATGACCGGGAGGGCGGCGACGAACTGGTCTTTCTGGACATCACCGCCAGTTCCGATTCCAGGGACACCATGGTGGACGTGGTCGAACGGGTGTCGGAACAGGTTTTCATCCCCCTGACCGTTGGCGGCGGGATACGATCCGTGGAAGACGTGCGCCGTATGTTGAAAGCCGGCGCGGACAAAGTCGGTATGAATACCGCCGCGGTAAACGATCCGGAATTGGTCAAGCAGGGCGCGGCTGCATTCGGCAACCAGTGCATCGTAGTGGCCATCGACGCCAAACGGGTAACTTCACCGGATGGAGAACCCTCCCCCGAAATTTCCGATCTGGCCTTGGACGACGGGTCGCGATGGCAGGTATACACCCGCGGCGGGCGCACACCCACCGGGTTGGACGCGGTAAAATGGGCAGTCAGGGCGGTGGAACTGGGCGCGGGGGAGATCCTGCTCACCAGCATGGACGAAGACGGGCATTTAACCGGCTACGACCTGGAGTTGACCCGCGCCATCTCCGAAGCGGTGCCGGCGCCGGTGATCGCGAGCGGCGGCGCCGGAGAACTGGACCACCTCTATCAAGCCCTGGACCAAGGTAAAGCCGACGCAGTTCTGGCCGCCAGCATCTTCCACTTCGGGACGTTCACCATCAGCCAGGCCAAGGAATACCTAAAAGGAAAGGGCATCCCGGTCCGGCCAAAATACTAAGGCCCCGCAAATCAATCAAAATTTTAAGTAGCGATCAATGCCTCAAATCACGACCGTAATCTTCGACATGTATGAAACGCTGGTCCAGAATCCCTACGGGACTGGAAAGGGCAGCTTCGCCAAGATCATCGAGCAGCAGGGTCTGAAAACCACTGTCGACGATCTCTGGGAACATTGGCTGCCCGCCGAAAAGGAGTTCCAAATCACCCGCGTGGACCCGGACCGGCCCTTTCAGAGTTATTTCAGCGCTTGGAAAGGCGGTTTTGAACGGTCCTTCTCAGACCTGAAACTCGACGGAGATTCCCAGGCGGCAACCGAGCAGTTCTTCCGGGACGTCTCCCAGCGCGACCCGTATCCCGAGACCGACGACGCAGTTGCGGAGGTCCAGAAACGCTGGCGGACGGCCATATTGTCCAACGCCGACGACGGTTTCTTGCTGCCCAATCTAGAACTCCTGGAGGTCGGTTTCGACACCGTCCTAACTTCGGAACAGGCCCAGATCTACAAGCCCAGGCCGGAGATGTTCCAACTGATGTTGACGCATTTGGGCGTGACTCCCGGAGAAACGGCCTACGTGGGAGACCGGCAGTTGGAAGACGTCATGGGCTCGGCTCAGGCCGGTATGCATCCGGTTTGGATCAACCGGAACAACAAGCCATCGGACCCGGACCTGCCCACTCCGTCTCACCGGATATCCAGTCTGCTGGAGCTACCCAAGCTCTTGGAAAACGGCCTGGCCGTCTAGCCTCGAATCCCAGATCGGCGCGTCCAATACGCGATCGAAAAAGGCAAGTCATGAAAGTTAAACTCAACGAGCAGGGCCTGCTGCCCGCCATCGCCCAAGACGCCAACACCGGCGAAGTCTTGATGATGGGCTACATGAACCCGGGTTCATTGAAGCGCACGGTGGAGGGAGGCCAGGTCTGGTTCTACAGCCGCAGCCGGGAAGACCTGTGGCACAAGGGCGAGGTCTCGGGGAATTACCTGAACCTTAAAGAGGCTTGGCTGGACTGTGACGCCGACACCATACTCTTGAAGGTGGACCCCGACGGCCCGGCCTGCCACACCGGAGAAGTCTCGTGCTTCTTCAACAAGTTGGAGGGTCTCCCCGATGAATATGAGGTGACCGAGTCGGGCCCCAGCATCTTGGCTGAGCTGTTCGCCGTGATCAAAGACCGCCAACGAGAGATGCCCGAAGGCAGCTACACCACTTCATTGTTCAAAGAAGGCGTGGCCCGCATCGCCCAAAAAGTTGTGGAAGAGGCCGGCGAGACCGCCATCGCCGCAGCCACCAACGATACCGAGAACCTGCCCGGAGAAGTGGCCGACCTGATCTACCACACCCTGGTGCTCCTTGCCGCCACCGGCGTCCAACCCGAAGCCGTCTACGAGAAACTGCGTGAGCGGAGGAAGTAGGGGTCTGGCTCCTAGACTCCAGCGGTTGCCGTGTCCATCTCGCAGGCGTAGGCGACGAATTCATGGGGGCGAACGATCTGCATGGTCCATTTGACCAGGGCATTTAGGTGGTTTGCCAGCAACTCCCTGGTTTTTTCACCGATCAGGTTGCCGTCTCCATCGAATTGTTGGTCGCCGAATGCCATTACCTGCAAGCCGGGCTTCACCATGACCAGGGAGCCGGTCACGCGAGGCCCAGTCGATGGCGTTCTTC
>JADFPD010000088.1 GCA_022562475.1 Chloroflexota bacterium
CTGCTGCCTCCCGTAGGAGTGGGGGCCGTGTCTCAGTCCCCCTCTGGCTGATCGTCCTCTAAGACCAGCTACCCGTCATCGGCTTGGTGAGCCGTTACCTCACCAACTACCTGATAGGACGCGAGCCACTCCTCCGGCGCCCGAAGGCTTTCATCCCGATACCAGGGTACCGGGATCGTATGCGGGATTACCCTCAGTTTCCCGAGGCTATACCCCACCGAAGGGTGTGTTACTCACGCGTTACTCAGCCGTCTGCCACTTGCCCGAAGGCACGTTCGACTTGCATGCATTAAGCGCGCCGCCAGCGTTCACCCTGAGCCAGGATCAAACTCTCTAAATCGAACTTTACCTAGCTTCCTTCCACTATTCAGTTGTTAACGTACAACCACTCTTCTCGAAAGAGGGCTAAGCCAGTATAGTTCCGCGCCTAGTGCGTGTCAAGGGGATTTGCTCGTTAATCACCCGTGAGAAAAGGTGTTGGACGGACTCCATGTGATATCGACCGGGATACTTTGCCGAAGTCCTTGAGGGTTCTCCCTTGCCACGAGTCTACACAGGTGCGCCCCACCATGGAGGTGGAGATAGGGAAACTCTTGCGCCCTAGGAACACCATAAGCGTGTCCAAGAGCCATCTAGAGCGCTACCGATTCAACGTTGAGACAGCTTGGTCCGGCACCGGGATCCGGGTGGGAGAAATTGGGCGCGGCCGAGGTCGGGACGGTCCAGAACTCAGCCACGCAGTCGATTGTCTAAAGTCAGGTTATCGTGATTGGGCGTCTCGCGGGGCGGGTGTAGCCGCCGCCACTGGGACTTCCACAGGGCGGTCCAGACTGGTCACATCGCGGGCAGGCACGCCTTTAATGCTTTCACGGACCTCCAGCGTTAAGAATTGGGACGTGTCGATCTTGCCGGCTAGCCGGTGCGTGGTCCTCTGCATCAGAGTCCCGGTCTCCGCATCGATGATTAAAATCGTCTGCACCCAGTCACTAACTTGGCTGGTCCCAATCTTTGTGCTGGTGAAATCGCCTTCAAACAAGTAAACGTGCACCGGTCGATCGAACTTCCAGGCCTGGCTTTCGCCTAGAGCCACCACAAGCGATCCAAACCCCTTAACCGCGTCCTCATATTTCATTATCTTGCCGTAGATGGCGGCCGGTTCGCCTTCGATGGATGGGCCTCGGCTGTTCTGAGCGATCTGCAGAGCCCCGTTTATATTGCCGCCTTCTTCAAGTATGGCCTTATCCGCAGTTGAGCCGTCGGTTGTGGGTTGGCTGAAATAAAAGAACGCCATCAGGGCAGCCACTGCAATGATAGTCAAGGCGCCAATTTGGAATGTCTTTGTGAATATTATTACGTTCCCTTTCAGTCGTCGCAAAATCGCCCATTTCCGCAACCGGTCAGGTCCGCAATCGCGTAACCTGACGGCGGATCAATATTTTCAATCATGTTGCAAAGCTGGTAAATGTCGCCATCGCTCGTAACGCGATAATTCGTGCCGGTATCTTCCGAGTCACCAATGTCCTGGTTGGTGTTAGGGACCCCCAGACCAGACCCAAGCGGTTCCCAATGATGAATTGTTGATATCGACCGTCTTGTCCACCGAGTTCAATTCGTTAAAGTATATATCCCAGTTGCTCTCAGCTATTCCAGAAAACTGCCTGACCTGAATAGATAATATCCCGATGCAAACAGGAACATACGGCATTTCTAAAAATACTGTTTTGTCCATTACTCATATCGTATTAATTTGCCAACCTTTTCCCGGGTCTGGCCCGAGCAACGCGCCGGTCTGCGACAGGTCTATAATCGAAGTGTAATCCTAGGAGATTTCCCCCGTTTCTGATGCAGATTAAAGACCTGGGCGAGTTCGGCGTCATCGACCTCCTGACGCGCATGGTGATCGATCAGCGGGCCGGCCCTGGAAACGGCCAATCTTTCTCGTTCAATATCACTGTGGACAACGGCGACGACACGGCCGCCTGGAGCCCCGGCCCAAACACCATAAACGAACTTTTCACCACCGACACCATGGTGGAAGGCGTGCACTTCACCCGCGAGACCACCCCTTGGCAGGACCTGGGCTGGAAGTCGGTGGCCTCCAATATCAGCGACGTCGCCGCAATGGGCGGACTGCCCAACTATGCCTTGGTCACCCTGGGACTCCCGCCCGAGACCGAGGTCTCAGACCTGGAAAGCCTCTACGAAGGGATGCTTCAGGTCAGCAACGAATACGGCCTGGCCATCGTCGGCGGCGACATTGTCCGCTCTCCGGTGGTTTTCATAACTGTCGCGCTTACCGGCGTGATGCAGGGTCAGCCCTTGTTGAGGACCGGCGCCCGGCCCGGCGATCTGGTTGCGGTGACCGGCTATCTGGGCAGCTCAGGCGGCGGTCTTAAGTTGATGCTCGCAGGGCGATCAGAAGATGGTGAGGCGGCCGATTACCTGCGGGAGAGCCACCGTCGCCCCCGCCCTGCCATCGCCGCCGGGCAATCACTGGCTGAGGCTGGGATAACCACGGCCATGGACGTGAGCGACGGTATGGTCGGCGACCTGTCCAAGCTCTGCTGGGCCAGTGGTGTGTCGGGAAAGATATTCGCTGACCGTCTGCCGGTGCACCCGTTCTTGAGCAGCAGATTCCCGGAGGACTGCGTGGAGCTGGCGCTGGGTGGCGGCGAAGATTACGTGCTGTTATTCACCGGCCGGCCGGCCAAGGTTAATCATGTTGTGTCCGGACTTTCCGGCGGCGCAGCCGTCATTGGAGAGTTATCAGAAGGCGAACCTGGCAAGATAAAAGTGGTTGACTCTCAGGGTAAAGAGATTCCAGCCGGAAAATGGGGTTGGGACCATTTCGGCCCGGCCCAAAATTAGGTCATGACCACCCCGCTGCGCATCCTGTCGGCCGGCGCCGATATCACGCATGCCTTGGGCCGGACCATCGGTGAACACGCCTCGGCCGGAGACGTTTTCCTGCTGACCGGAGAATTGGGAGCGGGGAAAACCTGCCTCACCCAGGGGATCGCCCGGGGTCTGGGGGTCGAAGGCTATGTGCGAAGTCCAACCTTCGTGTTGATGACGCGCCACCACGGCCGATTGACCCTCCACCACATCGACCTCTACCGTATGGGGAGTCCCACCGAAGCCTGGGACCTGGGTCTGGACGAGCAGCTTTTTGGCGGGGGCGTCTGCGTCATCGAATGGGCCGACCGGGCAGCCGAGCTATTCCCGGAAGACTGCCTATGGATAGACCTCAAGTATGGACAAAACCCCGACAGCCGGGAAATCACCCTCGATGCGGGATTACCCGAGGAAAATTCACGGTTCAAAATGTTATTAGACCTTCTGGACCAAAAAGCCCCCCTTTTATAAAGAGGGGTTGGGGGGGGTCATGCACTCACCCAAAATCCCACAAAACAAAAACACTCATCCGCTGAGAAACTAAACCGATGCTTCTGGCCATAGACACATCCACCCGATACGCCGGCGTGGCCCTCGTTAATGAGGACCGGGTCGTCGCATCTCACGCCTGGCATGCCACCTTCAACCACACCGCCGAGCTCATGCCGGCCGTGGTAAACATCTTGGAGCGTGGCGGCCTGACGGCCGCGGACTTGGGCGGGGTGGCCGTGGCGCTGGGACCGGGCGGGTTCAGCGCCCTTCGGGTCGGCATCAGCGCCGCAAAGGGCCTGGCCTTGGCGGCCAAGAAACCCATAATCGGCGTGGGATCTCTGGACCTCGAAGCCCATTCCCACCTCGGTTCAGGGGCCCCGGTTTGCGCGTTGCTGGAAGCGGGCCGGGAAGAATGCGCCACCGCCCTATTCGGTCCGGACGGGACCAGGCTCAGGGAGGACCGCGTCTGCAATGCCGGCGAACTGTTGGCCGAGGTCGAAAGCGAGATAACCGGCCCAACTATCTTCTGCGGCGAGGGTGTGACCGCCTGGCGAGACCAGATCGAACACAAATTTGGCGGAAAAGCCCAGATCGTCCGGTCGGTACCGGCGGCGAGGGTGTGGGCTCTGGCGGTGATCGGGCTGGAAAAACTGGCCGCCAGGGAGACCGACGACCTCACGACGCTGCAACCCGAATACCTGCGCATGCCCAGCATCGGCGTACCCAAGCGGCGGGACCGAGTGCGCCAGGGCGGCAGGCCGGTCCGGGGGCCGGTCCAGTAGTAATGCCCGAATTCACCGCCTTGATCATCGGCTGCGGGACGATCGGCGCCGCCACGGCGCGGCTGGCCCTGGAAGACGCTAGGTTCAAGCACGTAGTCGTGGCCGACCGGGACATCCAAAGGGCCGACCGTCTGTCCGAGAGCCTGGACGGACCGGTAACCGCGCTTGGATTGGACTGCCGTCAAGACGACCAGGTCGCCCGCTCTCTCGGCGGGATCTCGGTGGTGTTGAACACTGCCGGTCCCTTTAGCCGGGACACCCTGGCTCTGATGCGCACTGTGCTGGAGGCTGGGGTCCCCTACGCCGACATCAACGACGATGTGGAAACCCTGCAGAGCGTCTTCGATTCCGACTACCTGGATTCCTTGGCCAAGCACCGCGGCGTCGGTGTGTTGCCCGGCCTGGGCGCGAGTCCCGGTCAGACCAATGTGCTTGCCCGGCATATGGCCGCGAGAATGGACGTTGTGGCGGAGGTCCGGTTCTTTTTGGTGAACGACGCCACCTACCGGAGCGAGGCCGTTTGGAGACACCGTTTGGCCCTTTTCGGTCAGCCGGCCCTGCTCTACGACGGCGGGAGGTGGACCCAGACGCCGGGCATGTCGGAATACCAAGACGTCGCGTTTCCGGCCCCGTGGGGTGACATTCGTTGTTACACCGTGGGCCTGGAAACGGTGTCGATTCCCCAGTCTTTCAGCGGTCTGCGCCATGCCTCTTTATGGCGAGGATTTTCCGACCCGGCCACAACCGGGATGCTGAAAAGCCTGATCGATGCTGGGTTTGCCTCCCAACAGCCGCTGGAGGTCGATGGTGTTTCGTTGACTCCGGCCGCCATGACGGCAGCGGTCCTGGCCGGAACGCAGCCGGGATTCGAGAGCGCAGACCCCGGCAGGTTGCCCCAGCAGGTCCGGGTGAAAGGGATTCGGGACGGCCGGCCGGCGGAACTGACCATGACCTATTCGTTTCCACCGGGAGACATTGCTCTGGCCACCGCTTCGTGCCTGTTGGTTGGAGCGGGTCTTCTGGTCGACCGGGAACTGCCCGGTCCCGGAGTGTTCCCGCCCGAGGCCATGGACCCGGCCCCATTCATGTGGGATATGGAGTCCCGGGGCGTCCATTTCAAGTTGGAGGACTCGGCCAGCACCCGGACTTGAAGGTCATCTAGCCCAGATATAATCAAATACGAGAGAATACAAACGAAAGTTTGCGGAGGAAAATATGGAGCGCACTTTGGTGCTGGTGAAGCCCGACGGAGTGCAGCGCGGCCTGATAGGCGAGGTCATCAGCCGTTTGGAACGGCGAGGCCTCAAGCTGGTGGGCATGAAATTGATGCAGGTGGACGACGCTCTAGCGCGTCAACACTACGGCGAACACGTGGACCGGCCTTTCTTCGCCGGTCTCGTGAAATTCATCACCTCCAGCCCGGTGGTGGCCATGGCTTGGGAGGCGGAGAACGCAGTGGAAGCCGTCAGAAGCACCATGGGACAGACCAATCCGACCGATTCTCTGCCGGGGACCATCCGGGGAGACCTGGCACTGGACATAGGCAGGAACCTAGTGCACGGGTCAGACAGCCTGAAGTCGGCCCAACGAGAACTGGCCCTCTTCTTCAGCGCTGAGGAACTGCTGGAATACTCACGGGCCAACGATTCCTGGATAAAGGAATAAGTGTTCCTGGAATATCACCGGGTGTCGTGTAATCAGAGGATCCTGACCACCTGAGGGGCGCGGGCCCAGAGTCTTTCCAGGCCAAAGAATTCCCGCTCGTGGGGGGAGAATATGTGAACGATCACGTCGCTGCAGTCCATGAGCACCCAGCCTGAGGCCGCGGTCCCTTCCCGCCGGTGGATGGGCAATTTGGATTCTTTCAGCGTCGTGGCGATGTCCTCTTCCAAGGCTTGGATCAGCCGCGAAGAGTCCGCTGACATGACGACGAAGTAGTCGGTGAAAGAGGCCAGACCACGCAGGTCCAGCATGACGATGTCGGCGGCAAGTTTCTCAGATGCGACATCGACGATCAACCGGGCGACTTCGGACGGTTCCAGTTGCTGGGCCTCCAGATCTTGGCCTCCAGGTTCTTGAACGATTCACGAGGGATTCAAAGCGTTGATTCGAGTATAGGCCAGGCGTGGAACTGGGTCAAATTCACTTCATGGCGGCGGGCGCCGGCCCGCCTGACTCGGCCCGTACCTGGATTGTGTTAATGGCTAAGGGTCGCTAGCCTGGGATAATAAAGTTGTCCCCCGGGGATTGAGAGGATTCGATGGGCATTACCGGAATGATCAAAAAATCGGCCTTGACCGCCGGAATAATGCTGCTGGGCCTGGCCGCCGCCTGTGGTGGGGACAATGGCGGTGACTCAGGCAGTTTGTTCCCCCAACGGGCCAACATTGTTGGGAGCGTTGCCACCGGCGAGGCGCTGGATGCCATCGATCTGGACCTGATTCAGTTGATTGAGATGCTTTCTTCGGGTTCCGAGGGCGATGCAGAAGGTATCGCGGAATTTTTCGGCATTGACCAATTCCGGCCGGGGGGCCTGTTCGGTGACATCAGCCAGGCCGATATATTCGGCGAGATAACTGACGGCGATGATGTGGATTATTTCGGAATTTTGGTTATGGGTAGTTTTGACGAGACTGCTTTGATCGCGGCATTGGCGTCTGCCTTCCGCTCAGATCTGGTGATAAGGGACTACCAAGGCAACGACGTCTATTCCTCGGCGAGCGACGCGGAAGCATTCGAACTAAGCATCTTGGATGATTCCACATTCGTCCTCGGGTCAAGGGGAGCCGTCAACGATGTGATCAATATCAAAGCCGGCGATGCCGACCCCGCATCGGGCCCTCTCATGGATACGCTCAATGACCTGGGCGGCGATTTATTCAGGTTCGCCTTCGAGGTGCCCCAGGAATTTTCCGGTCAAGCGGGCCTCGGCTCTATCCCCCAACTGGGGGACCTGCCGATCTCATTGGATTTCATCTCCGCTCTGGATATCGTGGGGCTGGGAGGCGCTCTGAAAGACGGCTCCCTGGAGCTAACGGTGGCCATGGATTTCACCGGCGAAGATGCCGCGGAGTCGTTGGAGGGGTTCATCAGCGGAATCGTTACCCTTGCGTCCGGCTTCCTGACCGACCCAAGCACCGTGGGACTGCTCGCGGGCCTGGAGATTGACCGCGATGGAAGCCTTCTGACCATCAAGATTGGAATACCGTTGGAGGATATTCCGGACATTTTCGGCAATCTTATCTCCCCCGCGACCACTGAATCATCCGGTGACGGACCTCCGGGAACACCGGAGATCAGACTCCTCAGTTCGGTGATCGGCGAACCGGTCCCCATCTTGCGCAACATAAACCACGTCCCAGAAGGTCAGAGGGTGGACTACAGCGACGCGCCACCGACCTCCGGAGAGCATTGGCCCACGCCGGCGTCATGCGGATTTTATCCGGACGGTCTACCCGATGAGCGGGTTGTCCACAACTTGGAGCATGGCGCCATCGTGGTTAGCTACAACTTCACCAACCCAGCCCAGGTAACGGCCCTTCGACAGGCGTTGAGCGGCGTGGATCAGTTCGATGAATGGGGGATAGCGCGGGCGTACGACAGGATTCCGGACGGTCAGGTGGCGCTTGCTGCTTGGGGCCACCTGCACCGCATGGCCGGAGTGAGTCCCGGCGAGATAGGCCTATTTTTTGATGCCTTGGCCGGTCACAACGGCCCGGAGCGGTTCACCTGCTGACCCGATTCCAGGCGAGGACAAGTACATGAAACTCAGGGCGCCCCAAATCTGGGGCGCCCATTTCGATTCCCGATGGTTCGAGAAGATCTCAATGGCCGCAAATCACTGCAAAATAGTGTAACTACGAAATAGATTGATTATTAATTGCAAATCAAAGGTTTACGTTAATACATAGGTCAATGTTCGCTTTTCAAGGCAGATTCAGTCGTATATAATAGAATCGGCCAGGTTTATAGCTGGGGGAACCGCGCCGGACCTGACCCTCTATCACACGTGAATCACCAAGCATGGGTCTTGTGCCATTCTGATATTGTGATATATTTAACAAAATCATTTTGCAGCCCTGTTTTACAGGGAGGATTGTGCTTACTCCGCGCCTAGCGGAGGCTTGGCGTTTCTCGACGCAGCCGCGCGCAATTGGACGCGTCGTTATTGGTTTAAAAAGGTTATCGGCTGATGGACCCATTAAAAGAGTTGGCTAAGGTAGGACTTTACTCGCCGGAGCAAGAACATGATGCTTGCGGCGTGGGCGTTGTCGCCAACATAAAGGGCCAGAAGACACACCAGATCATCGACGAAGGTGTTCAGGTGCTGATCAACCTCGGCCACCGTGGCGCCGCCGGGCGCGACCCGGAGACCGGCGACGGGGCCGGTATGTTGGTCCAAATGCCGGACAAGCTATTCCAACGCGAGGCCTCCGCCCTGGGCATCGACCTGCCCGCCGCCGGTGAGTATGGCGTTGGCATGGTTTTTATGCCGCCGGAGGTCCACGCCGGCTGCCGCGACATGATCGGCAAGACCATCGAGGCTGAAGGGCTTAAAGTCCTTGGCTGGCGCGACGTGCCACTCGACGACTCAGATATCGGTAAAGACGCGCGGGCGGTCCGCCCCAACATCGCGCAAGTCTTCATCGGCATGGGGCCCGGCATCATTGATTCTGCTCACCTGGAGCGGAAGCTCTACGTCGTCCGCAAAGTCCTTGAACACTCCATGGGCGAATCAGGCCTGACTGAAGACCAGTTTGACCGCTTCTACATCTGCAGCATGTCCTGCAACACCATCGTGTACAAGGGCCTGCTCATGGCCCACCAGATCTCCCGGTTCTATCTGGACCTGCTCGACCAAGACTTCGTCAGCGCCTTTGCGCTGGTCCACTCCCGGTTCAGCACCAATACGCTTGGCAGTTGGCGGCTGGCGCACCCCTACCGGTACCTGGCCCACAACGGCGAGATCAATACTCTCCGGGGCAACGTCAACTGGATGCACGCCCGGGAGGCCCAGTTCCAGTCCCCACTGTTCGGGGACGACATGGCCAAGATCTCACCGGTGACCAACCCCGGCGACAGCGACACCGCCACTCTGGACAACGCACTGGAACTGCTCCAGATGACCGGCCGCAGCCTGGACCATGCCCTGTTGATGCTCATTCCCGAGGCGTGGGACCAGCATGAGACCATGTCCCAGGAGAAGAAGGATTTTTACGAGTACCACTCTTCTCTGATGGAGCCTTGGGACGGCCCGGCCATGATCGTGGCCTCCGACGGCCGCAGCCTCTGCGCCCTCTTGGACCGGAACGGCCTCCGCCCCTTCCGTTACCTGGTCACCAAAGATGACAAGTTGGTGATGGCCTCCGAGACTGGCGTGCTGGATGTGCCTCCTGCCGACGTCAAGTTCAAGGGAAGGCTGCAACCGGGCCGCATGTTCCTCGTTAGTTTGGAACAAGGCAGAATCATCGGCGACGAAGAATTGAAGCACAGTCTGGCTACAAAGAATCCCTATGGCCGGTGGTTGAAAGACAACAAGCTAACCCTGAACGACCTGCCGGCCGCGGCGGAAGCCCCGGCCATGGATTCGGCCGAACTGGTGCGGCTGCAGCAGGCGTTCGGATACAATATCGAAGAGATTCGGATGCTCACCACAGTCATGGCCGAGAGTGGGTCCGAGGCGATTGGCTCCATGGGCAACGATGCGCCGCTGGCCGTGCTTTCGGACCAGAACCAACTGCTCTACAACTACTTCAAGCAGCTTTTCGCTCAGGTGACCAACCCGCCTCTGGACGCCATTCGAGAGGAGTTGGTCACGTCGCTGGGGGCATTTGTCGGGAGCGAACAGAACCTGTTTGACGAGACTCCGGAACATTGCCGTCAGTTGAGACTGAAGTCGCCCATCATCTCGGACGTGGAACTGACCCAGATCAAGGCCTTGGACCGGGAAGGGCTGCGCACCGGCACCCTGCCGGCGCTATATGACCGGGATGCCGGGGACGGGGCACTGAAAAAAGCATTGGAAGGACTGCGGGAGCAGGCATCCAGATCGATAGAGTCGGGATGCTCGATCATCGTGCTGTCGGACCGCGGCGCAGACAGCCGCTGGGTTCCGATACCCAGCCTGCTAGCAGTCTCGGCGGTCCACCATCACCTGATCCGGGAGGGCATCCGGACCAAGGCCGCTCTGGTCGTGGAGTCCGGCGACGCCAGAGAAGTCCACCACTTTGCGCTGCTCATCGGATACGGCGCCGGCGCCATCAATCCGTACTTGGCTTTGGCCACGGTCCGGGACCTGGCCGAGACCGGGCAGATAAATGGGACCGACCCCGAATACGCCCAGAAGAACTTCATCAAGGCCAACGAGAAAGGCGTGCTCAAGGTGATGTCCAAGATGGGCATCTCAACGGTGCAGAGCTACCGCGGGGCGCAGATCTTCGAAGCCGTGGGCCTGAACCAAGAACTGATCGACGAGTATTTCACCTGGACCCCGTCCCGCGTGGGCGGCATCGGTCTGGAGGGCGTTGAACGCGAAGCTTCGGAGCGCCATGCGCGGGCCTTCGGTTCAGCCCAGATCGCGGCCCAGCAACACCTTCCGCAGGGGGGCGCATACCAGTGGCGGCGAGGCGAGGAATTCCATCAATGGAACCCTGACGCCATCGAAAAATTGCAATACGCCGCCCGGAACAACAACTGGGACGCTTATAAAGAGTTCAGCCGCCTGTCCAACGACCAGACCAGGAAATTGGCCACGTTGCGCGGCCTTCTGAGATTCAAACAAGACCGGACCCCGGTGCCCATCTCGGAGGTGGAGCCGGCTTCGGAGATCGTTAAACGGTTCGCCACCGGCGCGGCGTCACTGGGTTCAATCAGCCGGGAAGCCCATGAGACCATGGCCATCGCCATGAACCGGATGGGGGCGCGCAGCAACACCGGTGAGGGCGGCGAGGACTACGGGCGCTATAAGCTTGACGAGAACGGCGACTCCCGCAGCAGCGCCGTTAAGCAGGTGGCCTCGGGCCGGTTCGGAGTTACCGCCAATTATCTGGTAAACGCGACCGACCTGCAGATCAAGATGGCCCAGGGCTCCAAACCCGGCGAGGGCGGGCAATTGCCGGGCCATAAGATCGATGAGTATATCGGCTGGGTACGGAAGACCACGCCCGGCGTTGAGTTGATCTCGCCGCCGCCGCACCACGACATCTATTCCATCGAAGACCTGGCCCAGTTGATCCATGACCTGAAAAACATCAACCCCGACGCCAGAATCCACGTGAAGCTGGTGGCGGAGGTCGGCGTCGGCACTATCGCGGCCGGTGTGGCCAAGGGCCATGCGGACGTGGTGCTGATCAGCGGCCACGACGGGGGCACCGGGGCATCTCCCGAGTCGTCGATCAAATACGCGGGACTGCCCTGGGAACTGGGAATCGCTGAGACCCAGCAGGTACTGGTGGCCAACGGACTGCGGAGCCGGATCGTGGTGCAGACCGACGGTCAACTCAAGACCGGCCGGGATGCCGCCATGGCCACCATCTTGGGCGCGGAGGAATTCGGGTTCGCCACTTCGGCCTTGGTAGTCAGCGGCTGCATCATGCTCCGCAAATGCCACATGAATACCTGCTCGGTGGGTATCGCGACTCAAGACCCGGAACTGCGAAAGCTGTTCGCAGGCAAGCCCGAGCATCTGGTCGCCTACTTCACCTTCGTCGCCGAAGAGATGCGGGAGATCATGGCCGAACTTGGCTTCCGGACCGTCAAAGAGATGATCGGACGGACGGATGTCCTCGACTACCAGGATGCAGACGACCACTGGAAGACCCACGGGCTCGACTTCTCCCGTCTGCTGCACCGCCAGGAATCTGATGACCCAAATGAGCCGGTCTACTGTGACCGGGACCAAGACCATGGCCTGGAAAAGGCCATGGACCACCAGTTGATCGCCCTGTCCCAGCCGGCGCTGGTTGACAAGAAACCGGTCCACATAGACCTGCCGATCCACAACTCAAACCGGACCGTCGGCACCATGCTCAGCGGCAAGATCGCCAAGGCCTACGGCGAAGACGGTCTTCCCGATGACACCATAAACATCAATCTGACCGGGTCCGCGGGACAGAGCTTCGGCGCGTTCCTGACCCGGGGCATCAACATCAAACTGATGGGCGACACCAACGATTACATGGGCAAGGGAATGTCGGGCGGCCGCATCGTGGTCTGCCCCGATTCCGAAGCCACATTCGTGCCCGAAGAGAACATCATAATCGGCAACGTGGCCATGTACGGCGCCACCGGAGGCGAGGTGTTCATCCGCGGCGTGGCCGGCGAGCGGTTCTGCGTACGCAACAGCGGCGTGAAGACCGTCGTTGAGGCCGTGGGAGACCACGGTTGCGAGTACATGACCGGCGGAGTGGCCGTGGTGTTGGGCCCCACCGGCCGCAACTTCGCCGCGGGCATGAGCGGCGGAATCGCCTTCGTTTATGATAAAGAAGATTGTTTCGAGATTTCCTTCAATGGCGGCATGGCCGATCTGGAGCAGGTGACAGACCCCGAAGACATCGCGGTCCTCAAGGGGCTGATCGAAGACCACCGGAAGTACACCAGCAGCACCCCGGCCACCGAGATTTTGGCTGACTGGGATGCGGCTTTGAAGCGGTTCAAAAAGATCATGCCCAGAGATTACCGCCGGATATTGGAAGAGCGGAGGCGTAGTGCTGAGGAGGGCACGGAGCGGGAACTGGAAGCGGTCAGAAATGGGTAAACCGACAGGCTTCATGGATTCCGGCCGTCAACCCCCAGAGCGGCGTCCCGTGGCGGTTAGAAAGGGCGACTGGAGCGAGTTCTACCAACCGTGGGGCGAAGAAAAGGCCCGGGAGCAGGGCTCCCGATGCATGGACTGCGCCGTGCCCTTCTGCCACATGGGCTGCCCTCTGGGCAACGTCATTCCCGATTTCAATCACCAGGTCTATAAGGGCGATTGGGAAGGGGCATTGGCGACCCTACTTTCCACCAACAATTTCCCCGAGTTCACCGGCCGCATCTGCCCCGCCCCCTGTGAGGCCAGTTGCGTTCTGAGCATAAACTCCGATCCGGTAACGATCGAATTCATCGAGAAAGAGATCGTCGACCGTGGATTTGAGAACGGCTGGATCAAGCCCGAGCCGCCGGCCACACGCACCGGCAAAAAAGTGGCCGTGGTTGGGTCTGGCCCAGCCGGTCTGGCCGCCGCCCAGCAACTGAACCGCGCCGGGCACCTGGTTACGGTAATCGAGCGCGACGGCTATATCGGCGGTCTGCTTGTCTTGGGCATCCCCGAATTCAAGCTGGAAAAGGACGTTGTTAAGCGCCGCGTCGACCTGATGGCGGCCGAAGGCATCTCCTTCCTGACCAACACCAACGTTGGCGTCGATTTCCCGGTGGACCGGCTACTCGCTGAATTCGACGCGGTCTGCTTGGCCTGTGGTTCCACCCAGGCGAGGGAATTGGATGTCCCGGGCCGGGACCTGGATGGAGTCCACCTGGCTATGGATTACCTTTCTCAGCAGAACCGGGTGCTGTCCGGCGAAGAGATTCCCGATGACGAGCGGATCGACGCCGAGGGCAAACGGGTGGTCATCTTGGGCGGAGGGGATACGGGCGCGGACTGTCTGGGCACGGCCCACCGACAGGGCGCCGAAGTTGTGTACCAAATAGAACTGCTGGCTGAGCCCCCTGACGACAGGCCGGCCAACAACCCTTGGCCGCAGTGGCCCTTGATCCTCCGGTCGTCCGCGGCCCACGAAGAGGGCGGCATCCGGGATTATGCGGTGCTGACCAAATCCTTCACGGGAAGTAACGGCAAACTGGAAAAGCTGCACGCGGTGCGGGTCGAGTGGAAGGAAGGGGCCAACGGTGGGCGTCCATCCATGGAAGAGGTCCCCGGCAGCGAGTTCGAGATCGAGACGGAACTGACCCTGCTGGCCATGGGTTTCTTGCACCCGGAGCAGAACGGCATGCTGGCGCAGATCGGCGTGGAGCTGGACGGCCGGGGCAATATCGCCCTCGACGGCAACCGTATGACCAGCGTTCCCGGAGTTTTCGCGGCCGGCGATGCAGCAAGGGGGCAGTCACTGGTGGTCTGGGCCATCGCCGAGGGCCGGGAAACCGCCCGCGCCATTGACCTCTACCTCATGGGCGAGACGTCGCTCCCCCATTCGATGCCGGAACACGGCTAGGTGTTCGCTTAAATTATTTTCCCCTTACCGTTTTTTTCGTATAATTTAGCTGACCCGTCCATCTATCGCCTACTACTCAAGCTCCGGATAAGGTTGGGCCGTGAACGGAATCTCCTACAAGACTATCGAAGGCGGCGTCTTCTCAAATTCGGCACATCGAATTAGTCTGCTCCAGGTTGGTATAACAATGGATACTGATCAGCCTGGGAGGCGGCCGCCCGGACTTCGTGAATCCGAAGAACATCTTGAAAAATTGCGATCTGCGTTAAGATCGTCTCTAGAGGAAGATTGGGCGAACATAATTGTCCTACCCGAGATTTCGGTACCTTCAACGTCCCTGGTAGAGTTGATGAGTCTCGCCCGAGAGGCGGTTCGTGCCAGAGACGAATCGGCTGGCGGATGTGTTATCTGCTTTCCGTTGGAACTTCTTCCCCTAGCCCGTTTCGAAGAAATCCTAGATGAAGTCATCGCGGAAGGCGATCTAAAAAATGGCGATATCTCTTTGGTCGGCCAAAGCAGATTAAGCCGGCTATTTAGCCTCCCCACACCAGCGGAACGCCCAACTTCATTCGTTAACGTTGCCGTTTTACTCGCGTTCAATCACTCGGGAGAAGGTGCAGTTGGCAGTTATTTCTTTCAGCCGAAGAGATTTCCGTATTCGGGAGAGCGGGGGTGTTGGCAACCAGCAAAAGTGGGACACTTTCGTAAAGGAGAGATCAGGGGGAAATGGCGGCGTTCTGGGACTCCCGCAGCAGTTGGTTGTAGCGTTTG
>JADFPD010000004.1 GCA_022562475.1 Chloroflexota bacterium
GCAGCCGACCAGGTGCAGGCTCTGCCGCCTGTCGTCATCTCCGTGGGCGAGACCATCACCGCAGCCGACGAGGTGCAGGCTCTGCCGCCCGCCGTCATCTCCGTGGGCGAGACCTTCACCGCAACCGACGGGGTGCAGGTCCTGCCGCAGTCCCTGGTAACGCCCACACCAACCCCGACACCTGCCCCAAGAATAAGTAGGGCGACGGTTGACAGACCCGACGACTCCTCAGAGTTTCAGATTCATCTCATATACGCTCTGCCCAGCGATGGAACTGACGAAGAGTTGGACACACACGGAGCGATAGCCGATTCGATTGAAGCAATCCAAATTTGGTTTGAGGAACAGACCAACGGTAAACGACTTAGGTTCGATACGTTCCAAGGGGAATATGACATTTCCTTCATTCGCTTTTCTGAGGCCGAAGCAACATTCAAAAACTATGGGCAGGGTATTGGCGTTCGAATAGAACAACTAATCTTGGAGGCTGGGTTCGACACGAATAAGATTCAAGCGGTTTTTTATGACGGCGGCGCTGACGGCTGTGGGGTAAGCCAAATTGACTCAGGTAATATCGCTGTGATATTTATCGGGCAGGATTTTGGTTGCGCCTTTAATCCCTCCCAAGGCCAACATTACGCTGGCGAACTTGGTTGGGGGTTTGTGATGGTCCACGAGATATTTCACAACTTAGGTATTGTTTCGGACTGTTCGCCTAACTCTAAGCCAGGAGGTCATGTCGATGACGACCGCTTTGATTTGATGGCGTCACCCAATGACACATCAGGCACAATAGTTATTGATGCCGCCCACGACGACTACTTTCAAGCTTCGGTCAATGGATGTGTGGATTTGGCTGACAGCGCGATTTTAGTTCCTCCTAATCCGGATTCGGTACTGCCAGACCCTTGGAATTTTGTTGAACTCCATCCCGAGGAATGTCGACCGGATGAGTCGTACGAATCGCTTCGCAAAAGGACGCTCACCACCAGAGTTAACATTTACAATGGCTCATCACAGGACCTGTTGGGTTTTTTTTAAGCGCCGACGGCCAACGCACTCAGATAGGGGGGGACCATTGCCTCCGGGGTTAACCGGGATTGCCAACAACATAACCAAAAACTTCGAGCCGGACAAAATACTGATATCGAACATTGAAGGACAATGCATAGGGATCTATACCATTCTCGACTCGACGGGAAAAATTTACATATTCGATGAGTTACTGGAAAACCAAATTCCTTGATATTTGGAAAACTCCTTGGGCGTCCCTCCACGCGAGGTGATGGATATCCTCGGCCATGCCAACATCCAGACAACTCTCGGTCTTTACACCCCCAGCACTACAGACCTCCGCCGCGAGGCAATGGAGCGGTTTGGTCAGCGCCTTTGGCCCACTGCTGATTAATTCGTCCAAGATATCCATGTAGGACTATCCGGAGATACCCGTCGGCCCAATCGTCGGGGTAGTCCACGGTCTCTGGTACACATTTGCCTCCACAGTCCCTGTGTGGCCCTCATACGTGCCACTGGTGATGGTCACCCGGTCTCCGCGTCGCCTCATCCATCGCATGCCCTAGACGTTAGGGAGAGGTCATCCATCCGGGGAAGAACTGACTGTCACCATCCCTTACTGAATCGTGTCATAATACCGGCAACTTTTTAGGCAGATATCGCATGAACGACCAGCGAAAAACCAAGAAGCAGTTACTGGAAGAACTGAAGCGGGAGCGGGAACGTTCTGAGCTGGCTGAAGAACGCTCTTTGGTGCTCCAGGAAGTCTCCAAACGGGTGGCAGCGGCCCACGATATCGACGAAGTACTGGACCTGATGGTAAATGAGGCCTCGCGACTTGTTGGCGCATCAGGCGCGCTGATTCGGCTGTTGGAAGATTCCAGGCTAGTTATGCGAGCCGCGACCGATTCCGTGGCCGCATATGCCGATGAAAGCACCAAGTTTGTGCCAAGTTTGCCAGTCGGTGAGGGTAGTGCTGCCGGCCAGGTATTGGCCAACACCGAACCAACCATCGCATACGATCTGTACGACTTAGAATCGATATCCATTGAGACTCGCACATTGTTTCGCCAACATGGTTTCCACGGAGCCGTAATCGTCCCGTTGTTGGCCAACGGTCGCCCAATCGGAGTGCTCAATGTTGTGGACCAGCGCGCTCGTCAATTCACAGACGGGGAGGTGTCAATAATCTTGGCGTTTGCTGATTAGGCAGCCCTAGCTCTGGAGAAAGCCCGTCTCATAAACGAAGCAGAGGCCCGTGAGCGGCAGGCCACCCAACTCTATGAGGTAACCACCCAACTAGCCTCCAACCACGATTTGAACAGCGTGCTAGAGCTAATCACCCAACAGGCCACTGAACTCACCGGCGGAACAGGTGCAATGATATACAAGTACGACGAAGCGAGGAAAGGCCTAGTCATCACTACCAGGCATAACTTCGACCAGAAGTTCGGTGACATGTTCATTCGGCCCGGCGAAGGGAATGCCGGGCGCGCCTACGTGGAGCGGCGCGCGATTTGGACCGATGACTTTGGGGGTGACTCTTCGGTTGTGTATTCCGATGACGACACCGAAGAGATGAGGAAGGGATTGGATTCAGAATGGGGAGTAACAGGCGTGGTGGCCGCTCCCATCATGATTCAGGACGAGGTGTATGGGATACTCGATGTGTTTTTTGTCCAGCACCGAGAGTTCAGCGACGAACAGGTCAATCTGGTTCAGAACCTGGCCGACAGCGCTGCCGTGGCCATCAACAACGCTCGGTTCATCGAGGAAATCCAGCAGGCGCGGGACGATGCCGAAGAAGCCAACGAGACCCTGAGTCATTTCCTGGCCAACATGAGCCACAATCTGCGCACCCCTCTGAACGCCATCATCGGCTACAGCGAGATGCTCCAGGAAGAAGCCGAGGACTCAGACAACGAAGAATTTAAAGAGGACCTAGAGCGGATCAATGGAGCAGGGAAGCACCTGCTGAGTCTGGTTAACTATGTTCTAGACATCGCCAAGATTGAGGCCGGGGCCATGGACATCTACTTGGAGACCTTCCCCGTCGAGCCGATGATTCAGGACGTCGTAACCACCACGCAGACTCTGGTGGAAAAGAACTCCAACGTGTTGGAAATAGACTGCCCCGACTCGGTGGGCTCAATCCACGCTGATACCACAAAAATAAAACAATGCCTTTACAATCTGATCGATAACGCCTCCAAGTTCACCGAACAGGGGACCATCTCACTGACCGTTAGCCGAGATACCGAAGAAGGTCAAGAGTGGGTCAACTTCGCCGTAGGTGACACAGGTATTGGGATGACCGATGAACAGATGGGACGGCTCTTTGAGGCATTTGCTCAGGCAGAAGGATCAACCACTCGCCGGTTCGGTGGCACGGGATTGGGACTGGCCATCACCCGCCATTTCTGCGAGATGATGGGCGGCATGGTGTTGGTGGAGAGTGAAGCAGGTAAAGGATCGACGTTCACCATGAAGCTGCCTGCGATAGTGGACGACTCACTCGGAACACCGCTTCAAAAGTAGAGATCAACGCACTGGCGTAAATGCCTCAGGCAACAAATCTCCCGTCCGGCCCAACCCTGCTTCACCAAGGGATAGCCGCATGCCAACGGGCTTGTGTTGGCTCTCAACCCTTCGGTTCAGGCGTGGAGATCTCCTCAAGCCTTCTACAAAGAGAGAAACGACAGGTGCTAGCTTGTAGGCCCAAGTGATCGAAATTCCCCAAAAAATATTTCCAGCGTCCACACTAGTGCGCCACACGTTTCCTAAGCCTTGCGGGGGGTGATTCATGACGGTTGTAGCTCGGATTGCAATTAAGGACTGCCCGATGCTAATCGGCGACCTCCTGCTGTCGGGTCCGCCGCTGCCGGGTGTAACGACCGTCATACCCACAGCCGATGACCTGTCGATGGCATTCCTGTCCAGCTCCCCTGTGGTCCCGCGGGACTTGTGCCAGAAGATCGCGGTCGTCGGCGATAACCTCGTCGTCGGCTGGGCCGGGTCGTATGACGTCGCGCGAGACGTGATCTCCGAATTGGTGCGGCTAAATGCAGCGAGGCCCTTCACGAACGAATTATTACAGCGGCACTTTGATTCCCTGAGCCCGTCTGTATGGTTGGATCCAAACGTGCAGGGACGACAGAATGCGATTGGCCTCGTTGGCTTTGTCCGGGACGGCAACCGAGTCGCGCAGTTCGGTCGAAGCAACTACCAACTTCCCACGCAACTCTTTGGCACGGTCGGCCTACTTGGCACTTGGTGGCATGACGTCGAAGAGTTCCTCAAAAAATTCCAGCAACTACCCGAGTCGCGTGACCGCCCGACGAACGCGTTGGAACAATCGCTCTCGTTCGGCCTGCAACTGACGGGGACATTCCTGAACTTGGAAATGGCGACACTCGATAGCGTGAAAAAGCTCTACGGAGGTGGCTACGAAATCGCCGCCTCGATTGCGGGTAAGTTTGAGAAACTGGATGATGTAACGTACGTGTTCTGGGAGACTCGCACCGACGGTACGACGGTGCGCTTGAACCTCGTCCCGAGGCGGGTGTTTCGGTACGCCTACCAAGACGACCTGTTGGTTATCCGCGCGGTTTCTTTCCAGGGCGAAGGGCCGACGGACACAGTCCGCCAGGACCTTTTCCCGGTGCGTCCCGTATACAGGGATCTGCGGCCGACTGAGATCACGAGCCCACCCGTGCCAACGCTCAACACACGCTGGCTGTGCAACTTCATATTCGTTTCCCTACCAAACGGAAGGACTGGAATTCTGACGCTGGTCCTTTACAAGGCGACAGGTGGTGACAGGTGGGTCAAGTTTTTTGACAACCCGATCGGTGTGGGAGTTCAGCAGGAATTCCTCGACCTAGTCGTGCGTGAGTTCTGGGAAGAATTCGGCATTCGGGTAGAGTATTAACCATCGGTTCATCGATCGAAAGAAGAGTGGGGTGGCTTCAGCCACCCCACTCTGTCGTAACTTCATCTCAGCAGTCACACATCAGTATCCCCGGTGGTCCCTAGCCCTGCCGGGGGTCTGTCCGCTGGATGTCGTGCCTGCCCAGTCTCTGATCGATAGGGCCTTTTGCTGAGAAATTGTCGGTGGTACGGGCATAGTTACCCCTCGCGTCTCCCGCTAAGCCATGCCGGGGGTCCCTGCACTGCCCATTAATCCCTCGTACCCCGAAACCCGGCCACCGTGCCGTGTCCACGGGAGATAGCCGCCACGTGCTGATGAGCCGAGGTCGAGGCGAAAGAACGTAAGCTTGGTGGAATAACGGTAGCGCCAACTGGCGACAGCGTCGCGACGCTGCCTATTCTGAGTCTTCGTTCAGACTCAGCTGTCCACGTATCGATTCAAGCTCTTGAATTTCCCACCGAATCAACTCCTTAAGCTCACGTATTTCACTGGCGGTGGTAGTTGACGAAAAATCGGCGCTGCCAATGACAATGCTTTCCAGTCTTTTAGCGATGTCGTCGTTAGGGAAAAGACTTTCAAACAGCGCGCGGTTGCCATCGTGCCAATCGTGGCGTTTCGTCTGCAATTCTGGAAGAGCCGAAACATCAAGAAGCTTGCGTCCGACGGATATCCTGGCTTCAATTTGAGTGATCGCCCCCGCAGTGTTGCCATGGAGTTTCGCCAATAGGTCCTCAGGGTCTTGGCCTGCGTCGATTGTCATAGCGCTCCTCTTATTTCGGGTGACCGCCTCCGTACAGACTGAATTAGAGGGCAATGAATTAAATCAAAGCTCCGGCTGATCACCGGGGCGTATTTGTTTCGTTCAACAGCAAACAACCCGTGGTTTCTAACCAGAGACACCCTGGTCCACTTGCTCCAGCACATAACCAAGGCTTCGGAAGACGTTCTCCGTCATCTCCGCCAGAATCGCTTGGTAATCTTGTACCGTAAGCTCGTCACTTTTATTACGTTCCGCAGTGGAACCTTTAATTATCCCAGGTCCAATGAACACAGCTGCTTCCCAATAACCGAAGTCTGTCATTACAGTCGCTGCGATGGCTGTTTTCCCAGCCGGCCGATTCGCACCGTGTACGAATGCGGTTCGGTGCTTATCAATTTCATCGCGCACCATCGAGTCAACTAACGCCTGATAATCCCTTTTGATCTCCAGCTCGACCAAATGAACCTTGCAGGTGTGCGCAATCAGACTTTTGGTCTTTTCACAGAGCGCATAGGCACTCTCCAACCACACTTCGTAGTAGTACCTGGCAAGTCTCCGTTCCGAAACCCCTTCTAACAGTTCGAGTGTAATCTTTAGTCTCTCGATCGCCTGGGTAATGTCCCATGTGGATTCCAAGACTTCACACCAAGAAGCAGGGAAGCTTTGCTCAGGGACAGGTAATGCTTCGGGTAGAACAAACCCGAATTTCTGCAGGCCCTCATGAGCTTGGAGCGCATGAAGGAACGTCGGGGCAATATTTTCCAACTCAAGTTTGACTTCGGCCCATCGATTGTCTATGAAATCTTGAATGTCAAAATAATTGCTCATTTTGTGCCTAACGTCGGACCCGCCGAGAAAATTGGCGTTCATTTGGCGTTCATTTCATGGTTGCCGACCAACGTATACAAGACGGCAACCTAGGATTTAGCCTCAATATACTGGAGCCGGTGATGGGAATCGAACCCGCGACCTGCTGTTTACGAAACAGCTGCTCTACCACTGAGCTACACCGGCCCGGCAGCGGCCAAAACGGGGTTGCCGCAGCAAATATCTTAGCATATGGCCGTGCCTGGAGGACCCGAATCGTCACGGCTCCCCGGAAGTAAATCGCCTGCCGGTCAGCTACCACGAATAAGACCCGCTGGCCAGGTCGGCGCCTTCGCGCATAGTTGCCAGTTTGAGCCAGACGATGTCCCTGTCCACCCGGTTGGAGCCGGCCGAGGTGTCGAATCCGCAATCGGTGCCGGCCATGACCCGGCTGGGGTCGCCCCCCACCGCGTCCACCGCCAGCCGCAGCCGGTCGGCCACCACCTCCGGGTGCTCCACGTAGTTGGTCTTGGTGTCGATGACCCCCGCCACCAGCAGCATGTGTTCCGGCAGAGGAAAACGTCGGTATACCTTGTACTCGTGGGCGTGCCTGGGGTTGGCCATCTCCATCACCAACGCCCCGACGTTGGCCTCATAGACGATGGGTAGGATGTCTTCCAGGGGCACGTCGTAGTGGTGGGGCCCCTCGGCGTTGCCCCAGCAGACGTGGAGCCGCACCTGCTCCCTGGGGATGTTGCGGATGGCGTGGTTGATGGCCCGGATGTGCAACGCCACCACCTCTTGAAACACCTCGATGGGGTCGTCCTGATAGGCTACGTGGCGCTCCATGGCCAGGTCCGGACAGTCCAACTGCAGGACCACGCCTCTGGCAGTGATGATCTCGTATTCCTTCCGCATCTCCTCCGCCAGCGCCATCACGTACTCTTCATGGCTGGCGTAGTGGGCGTTGCCCAGGGTGAGCGCTATGATCCCGGGAGACGCCGCGCTCATGAACAGGTCCCGATGGTCGGCGCCGGTCTCTTTCACGCCGTTGACCAAACCGTCCAACTCCCGCTCCGCCAGGTCGGCTCGCCGGTATTCCAGGGGCCCGGTGCACTGGGGCATATCCCGCATCAACTGCACCACCCGGGGCCGGGCGATGCTGGGGAACTCGTTCTGGTCTCTGAGGCCCCGGCGCGTCCAAGAGCCGCCGAAACCAGCCATACGCTGCGTCACGTAGGTGGAGAAGCTGACGCGGGACTGTTCGCCGCTGTTGATGACGTCGACTCCGGCCAGGGCCTGCTTCCGGATCACATCCAGGGTCGACTCATCGGCCAGACGGTCCAAGGCCGATTGGTCCACCGGTTCTCCGCGGGACACCGCGCCGAGAAGCTCCACCAGCCCGTCGGGACGCGGCAGGCTGCCGGTGTGGGTGGTGAAGATGCGTCCTTCGCTTTTTTTCATGGTTTTCCTTCAAGCCTGATATGGATACCCGTGTGAGGCTGGCTCGCGGCGTTCCACTTCACTCTAACCCCCCTAGGTGGAGAGGACTTGTCTCTTCTGCCTCCGGGGGAAGTCTAGGATGGAGGCGTTGCAGGAAGCAATACACCCTCGAATATGACTAGTCGAACCGGCTGGGGCGGTAGTCGTACAACAGGTCCACCTGCGCCCCGTCCACGATCTCCATGGTGGCCAATTGTGCAATCAGAGGGGCCAGCGTCACTCCGCTGTGGGTCAGCGCCAGATACACGTTGGGGGCCTTGGGCGAGAAGCCAATCACTGGAAACCCATCCAGCGGCATGGGCCGGTAGCCCACGGGCACGGGGATGGCCGATGCCCCCTTCAAGCCGGGAACATACTCGGCCGCCCGTGCCAGAAGCTCATCGGCATGCGCTTGAGAGTCGTCTCTGGCCAGGCTCTCCTGGGTACCCTCGCCGATCATGGCCGAGCCGTCCAGGCATTGGCGCAGGTGGATCTCCGGCCGGCCCGGTTCCAGAGACGGTGCATACACCACCGACAGATTGGTGAATAGGGGCTGCGCGATTGGATTGGTCCGGATCACCACGCCTGGGCTGTCCTCTTGGGGGATGGTTATCCCGGCCATCGCCGCCAATCGGGTGTTATCCACCCCGCCGGCCAGCACCACCACGTCTGCGTCGATGCTCTCACCGCCGGCAGCGACCACGGCGGATTCGGAATCGACCTTTAGGCTGGTAACCTGGGTGTCCAGCCTGATTGCCGCGCCGTGCTTGGCCGCCGCCCGGATACACGCTTCGGCGGCCAGGGCCGGTTCGACCATGCCGTCCAATTCGCAGTAGATGGCCGCGGTAACCTGCCGGGGAGACAGTCCGGGCTCCAATTGGGCCATCTGGGCCCTGTCTAGCATCCGGCAAGGGTAGCCCCAGGCTTGGAGTTGGGCGGCGCGGGACTCCAAGTCGGCTGCACCCTCTGCCGTGGCGGCCCATTCCATCTGCCCGCCCCAGCGTAGACCGACATCCACGTTGAGGCCTTTGGCGAACCGGTCCCACATGCCCAGCGACCGCCGGTTGAAGTTGTGGTAGGAGACCGGATGCTTGGCGGTGGCATTGATCCAGGCGAAGGAATGGCTGGTGGCCCCGCCACCGGGTCTTCCTTTGTCGATAACGGTCGCCGCCACGCCGCGTTGGGCTAGGGAGCAAGCGATGGCGGCGCCCACGATACCGGCGCCGATCACGGTTACGTTGAGCTGTTTTCCAGGGAGACCGGTTGACATATACGGACCTCTGACCAGATGCGCGTTTCGGCCTTATTATCCGGTGTTTGGCGACCAAGACTCAAGGGCTATCGGTGAGGCGGTTATTGCTAACCGTTTGGGGTGTTTTGCGGCTAGCTATTTCTCCATGCTGCCGTTGAAAATACTTTAAGACTGATACACGATCTTCTCTCCGCATCTTGTCCGCCGTCGGATCCACTTGCATGCTCTAGATCGACGGCTGAGGAATCGTGTTCTTGATATGCTGACGCTGAATAAACAAATCTGCTCCATGATAAACACGATCGCCACCGCCCTCGTCCGGGTCATCGGCGTTCACCGCAAAGATGATGAGTTGGCAGCAGAGCGAGCGGCTTATGCTGAGATTGGCCGTATCGTTGGCGTTCCATTTAGCGTCGCCAACGTGTATGAACGGTTTGCCGAGCAGGTAGCAAAAATCATCCCGTTCGACCTGATCGCCATCATCCAGCTAGACCTGGAACGTGACACGTTTAATGTCATGTACACCCTCGGTCTGAACGTCATGGGTCTCGGTCAAGGAGAGACCATATCTTTAAAAGATTCCGCCGTGGTGTCTGAGGTTGCGGCTTCCCGAAAAGCGATGCGAACAGACCATCACCGTGAGGCCGGAACGATAGCCCAATCGTTGATTAAAGCCGGGCTCTTGTCCCGTATCGCCACGCCTTTAATCGCGAATGAAAAGGTCGTTGGGACTCTCCATCTTTCTTCGAGCGTTCCATACGTTTACGGCAACTCCGATCTCGCGAGGTTGGAGATTGTCGGCAACCAGATAGCGGGCGCGATCGCCAGCGGGATCCTGCTTCAAGCAGAACGGGACCGGGCCAGCCAGTTGAAATCGCTTTATGATGTCGCGGCTATCATTGCCCAGCCCCTGAGTTTCGAAGCCAAGGCCCAGAGAGTTGTTGATGAGTTGATCTTGATTTCAGGTGCGGACCATGTGGTTCTAAGGCGGAACGATCATGGATCCGATAATTTGATCTTGGTGGCTTCAGCGGGTCCTGCATCGGTCGAATTTCAGCAATCCCTTAAGTTGACGGACGCGAATCTTGAAATTTTCAAAGGATATCTCAGCGGACAACCCGTCTTGATAAATGATTACCGACTTCACCGGTACGCTCAGCCTAACCTACTGGCTTTGGGCGTGGATTCCATGTTTTTCATGCCGATCAGGTCAGGAGACCGCACTTTGGGTGCCCTGAGCGTGTTCTCTATGACCGCTGATTATTTCGACGAAGGTCACGTCGCGCTAATCACGGCATTCTCCAATGAAATCGGGTCCCTATTCAACTCGGCTGAACAGGCTGAGAAGCTCCAAGTGTCACAAGCCGAATTGGAAACTCTGAGCCGGGAGCTCAAATTTTCAAATCAAGCCCTGGAAAGCCACTACATCGTTTCCCAGGTCTTCAGTGAAAGCGGATCTTTCAATGACAAAGCCAAAGCGGCACTGGAAAAGCTGATAATCCTCACCGGCGCCGACTGGGCGACCTTCAGACTGGCCAAACCGCCTCAACCTGGTCTCCATCTCGCCGCGGCCGCCGGTCCCGCCGTGGAGGGATTTCCGCCGATACAAGTGCTCACAGAGGCCTACATAATCAGCACCGCGGCGTTCACCGAGAGCAGGGTTATCGTGACGGACGATTACCCTGCTTTGCCGGCCGCCTCTCAGTTTCTCGTCGATATGGGTATGGAGTCGCAGGTTTTTTTGCCGGTCCGAGTCGGCGCGCGAACGGTTGGCCTGGTTACCGTAATCTCCAAGAAGAAGAGCGCTTTCGATGTCGAGATGATAGAGCTATTAACCTTTGTGGTGGATCGACTTGGTTTGGTCGTGGAAAATGCTATTCTCCACGACCAGTCCGAAAAATCGCACCGAGAGATGCAACAACTGGCGGAGGCGCTATCTTATTCCAATAAAGAAATAAACGAATGGAACCAACAGTTGGAAGAACGTGTGCAGATTCGGACTCAAGAACTCGAGGACGCCAGAGAGCGCGCGATGAGATCGGAGAAGCTGGCGATAATCGGACAGTTGTCAGGTGGCATCGCGCATGACCTTCGAAACCCCTTGGGCGCGATAAAAAATGCGACGTACTTGGTCAAACGAAAAATCGCCGCTGAACAGTCCACCGAAAATCACAAAATAATCGCCGACCTGCTAGATCTGATCGATGGCGAGACTGTCCGCGCGGAAGATGTGATTTCCAACTTATTATCGTCCGGGACCAACAGAGAAATCGCTTTTTCACCCATCGCGATCGATGAAATCATCAATGATTCAATCGCCGGACTCGTATTACACGCAAACATCGAGCTGTCGATTAAAATCGAACCTGATTTACCCTCGGTCTCGGGCGACGCCTCTCAACTCATTCGGGCTTTGCAAAATTTGGTTGTCAACGCGCAGGACGCGATGGAACATGGCGGCCGACTGTCCATCCATGCCGAGAAAGAAAAAGAATCAGTCATGATTGTGATTTCAGACACGGGAAGCGGCATCAGACCGGAGGACTTTGAAAAGATATTTGAGCCCCTCTATACGGCTAAATCTCAAGGCACCGGACTGGGACTTGCAATCTGCCAAGAGATCGTCACCAAGCACAATGGCTCAATCACGGTCGAAAGCGAGATCAGTGTCGGGACTTCTTTCACCATTTGCCTTCCGTTCGCGGTCCAAGACGACTACGAATTAGAAAGTCCCGCCATAGTCTGACGCGGATCCTGCTGGGGCATTGTCAACTGTAAAATCCAACTCGTCCCGCGACGCCTCGACTATTTCTCCACTCCTACTTCGATTTAGATAGCGCTCCCACGCTCATCGATTGGTAGAACTTTTGAAAGAATGACGGTGCCCGCCACCGAATTGCAGGTAAGCATTGATTGCTTACTTCAGGATGACGGTGGAGAACCAGAGCATTGCTGCAGATTCGAGCAATGTCTAAAAGGGGGGGAGCTTCTATCTTACGTTTACCGGGCTTTCGCCTTGGGCCGTCCTTCGGCCTTGGCGTGCTCCCAGCCGGCCAGGTCGGCGTGGTACCCGCGCATCTCGTCGGAAAGCACTTCGATGAAGTTCCGTACGGCCTGCCCCAGGAACTTTCCCTTCAGGGTGCAGACCCCAATCACCGAGGATTCGAAGATGTGGTCCAAGCGCACCACACCCAACCGGTCGTGGTCCTGCTGGTGGAGGGTGAAGTCGGCGCAGACCGCCACTCCCATACCGGTCTCGACGTAACGCTTAATGGACTCAGTGTCGTCCAAGGCCAGCACCACATCCCAAACCACGCCTTGGTTCCTGAGCTCCTGGTCTACTTTTTGGCGGGTCAAGCTTTCAGGTCCTGAGAGGATCAGCGGCCAGGGAGACAGGTCCTTCAAAGTGACGTCGGTTTGCTCCAATAACGGATGGCCCAAAGGGGTCATCAGGACAACGTCGAACTTGAACAGCTCCTGGAATTCCAGGGCTTGGTCATCCAGGGGTGGCGGGGCGCAAAACGCCAGATCGACCTCACCAGACCTAACGAGGCGCAAAAGCGGGGTATAGGGTCTGGCCAATAGCTGTATGCGAACGTCTGGGTAGCTCTTGCTGAAGACTTGGATCCCCGGCGGGAGGTGGTGCAGCACCAAGTCCGGGTAGGCGCCAATCACGAACGATCCCCTACGCTCGCTGTAGTTCATCTGGGTCTTCAGGGCGTCCACTGCCTGGACCACCGGGGTAACCATCTCCAACAGGATCGACCCCTCGGAGGTAAGCTGAATCGGCCGCTTTATCCGGTCGAAGAGAATGATCTCAAACTCATCTTCCAGCTTGCGGAGGTGGGTGGTAACCGTCGGCTGGCCCAATGCCAGTGTGCGGGCCGCTTTAGAGACGCTTCGCAGCTGCGCAACGTGGTAAAAACTAACGAGCTGCCGGAGTTCCATGTGGCGTTGCCTCCCCCTTTGGCATCACGGTCGCCAATATAACATATCATTGAGTATTAGGGTAGTAGGACTGAGATATTCATGGAGTCCGATTTCGCTGGCGTTTTCGCTAGATTGGAACTGGGCCGGTCCGAAGCTATACTGGGCAGCACCGCGGAGACATTCAACGGGAGAGCGCTCTGTGCGAAGAACCCTGGAAAGGCCGGCAAAGATCACGCCGGAAGGCGACGATGGATATTTTGAAGAGTTGACCAAGGCGGTCTTCCGCGCCGGGTTCAGTTGGCCGGTGATACGGGAGAAGTGGGACGGCTTTGTGAAGAGCTTCGATAAGTTCGATGTGGGCCGCGTGGCCTCGTATGGGCCCGACGATCTGGAGCGGCTCTTCGAGGACCGGAGCATCGTCCGCAACCGGCGCAAGATCGTTGCGACGGTCGAGAACGCCCGCACGATGCTTGACCTGATCGAAGAGCACGGATCGTTTCACGCGTATTTGAGGTCCTTGGACCGCCTGGACTACTACACCCGTGTCAAGGTGCTAACCCGGCCCTTTGCCGGTTTGGGCCGGACCTCCGCATTCGTTTTCCTCCACTGCGTCAACGAAGAGACCCCGGACTGGCAAGACAGGTAAGCCGGTCAGCGGCCCTCTTTGATCCAGTCGGCAACCTTCTCGCCGATCATGATGACAGTGGCGTTGGTGTTGGCCCGGATGCAGTCCGGCATTGACGAAGCGTCGGCAACCCGCAGGGCTTCGACCCCGCGGACGTGACAGAACTGGTCCAAAACCGCCATGGGGTCGGAGTCGGGCCCCATCTTGCAGGTGCCGGAGATGTGGTGCGAGGTCCCGATATTCCGCATCAGCCAGGCGTTCAAAGTCTCGTCTGATTCCATGTCGGCTTCGGTGGGGTTCACCATGTCCAAGAGAATATCGCTGAAGCTGGACTGCTCGCAGATCTGGATGCACAGCCGCACCGCCTCCCGCATGCGCCGCAGGTCTTCCTCCTCTTGGAAGTAGTTGTAGTTCAAGAAAGGCTGGACGTGGGGATCGGTGGAGGTAAGCGTCAACTCACCCTTGCCCAGGGCTAGCTGCAGGCTGGCGCTCATTCCGATGTAATTCCCGTCGTCATCGATGTCAACCTGAGCGGGACGGTGCTCGCTGGTCATCAGCATGGGGCTGATCTGCATATCGTTGCGTAGGTCGGAGTTCTCCACGGTATAGCGCAGGCCAACTTGGATCACCGGGGCCTGGATGTCGGGTTTTTCTCCGGTGGCCCGGTAGAGAACGGCGGCGGAGGGATGATCGCGCAGGTTCTGGCCGACTCCGGGCGAATCGTGTACCACGTCGATGCCCAATGACTTGAGGTGTTCGGCCGGCCCGATGCCCGAGAGCATCAGCAATTGGGGCGATGCCACCGCGCCGTTGCAGATGATGATCTGGTCGCCCTCCACCGTGAATATCTCGCCGCCGCTTTCGGCTTCGATGCCCACGGCGCGCTTGCCTTCGAATAATATCCGCCGGGCGGTGACGCCGCCCCGGATGTTGAAATTCAACCGATGACGGGCCATGTCCAGGTAATTCAAAGCGTTGCTCATGCGGACGCCGTCGATCGTGTTCCGGGCCCTGGGCGAGACGCCGGTGGACTCCGGATGGTTCATGTCCTCGTCTTTCTCGTACCCTACGTTCACGCAGGCTTCCTCGAAGGCAGTGGCGTAGGGCAGCCATTCGCTGCGGGGGTAACGCCGCACGGGCACCGGGCCGTTGGAGCCGTGAAAGTCGCCGCTGAAATCCAGGTCGGTCTCCAGTTTGTTGAAGTAGGGGAGGACCTTGGTGAAGGCCCATTCGTCGTTGCCCATGGCCGCCCAGCCGTCGTAGTCCTCTGGGATGCCCCGGAAGAGCACCTGTCCGTTGATGGCGCTGGAGCCGCCGGTGGCCTTGCCCCGGGGAATGGTCAGGTTCGGCTGCTCCGGAGTCACCTGGGCCACGTAATCCCAACTGTGGGGGCCGTAGGCCGATAGCCACACGTTGTTGCCGAACTTGATGTCATCGGGAAGTTGCTCGAAGACGGGATAGTCGGGGCCTGCCTCCAGCAACAGCACCGACTTGGACGGGTCTTCGGATAGGCGGGTGGAGATAGTGCACCCCGCGGAACCCCCGCCAACCACGATGTAGTCGTATTTCATGTTTCTGGCCTCCTGAATGTTGCCTGAGATAAGGGAACGTTCCAGCCCGGGAAATTAAGCCCATGGATTTAGCCAGCACATGATAATACAAGCGGGGAACTAACGCACGCGGGGCAACTGGGGGACGCCCCAGGAAATCCGGTGAAAAGGTCCTATTCCAGTTCGATCAGAGGGTCGTTGGTGCGGACCTGGTCCATGGGCTGGACCAGGACTGCTTTGATCACGCCGTCACGGGTGGCGCGGATGCTCTGCTCCATCTTCATGGCTTCCACAACGCACACTTCCTGGCCGGCGGAAACCTGGTCCCCGGGCCGGACCATGATGGAGATGACCCGCCCGGACAGGGGGGATGCAATGATGTTTACCGGACCGCTGGCGGCGGAGCCACGGGTGGGTGGAGGTGGGACTACGATGCCCGGTGTCTGGGTTCTGCCGCGGCGGGGTCGGGCCGGAGGTGTGCGGGGCAAGCCTTCGACTTCCACCAAGAAGGTCTCGCCTTCGACGGTGACCTCGACCGGGGAATGGGTCAGTTCGCCTACTTCGACGTTATACCAATTATCCCCAACCTTGATCCGGAGTGTGGTTACCGCCAACCCCGGTTCCCCAATGACCGGGAGAGGAGTTGCTCCCGGCGCCCGTACAGGCGCCAAGGGCTGAAGACAGATGGCGCCAGGGGCTGCGCGGATTTCATGGCCATGGCAAGGGAGACGCCGATCGCTGCGGCGATCTCGCGTTCGCCGTTGTCTTGGCCGTTTTTATGGCCGTTGGTGTGCCCGTTGCCGTTCTTAAGCATCGTTCCGTTGCCAGCCTTGTTCAGAGCGCGAATCTGAAATTCTTCGATCCAGACAGGCATCGAGCCGGTGTGGTGGGTGGCGGCCGCAAATTCCTTGGTGGCCAGTACATCCCGAAGCAGCGGGACGTTGCATTTAACGCCCTCCAGCCGGAACTCCAAGAGGGCCCGTTGCAAGGTTTTTATCGCCTGGTTCCGGTCCTCTCCCCAGACCATTATCTTGGCCAAGAGCGGCTCATAGTCTAACCCAACGGTATAACCGTTGCAAAGCGCGGAGTCGATGCGGATGTGCTCGCCCTCAGGCAGATGCAGGCCGGTTATTTCTCCTGCGTCGGGCATGAAAGTCTCGGGGTCTTCGGGGTAGACCCTGACCTCGATGGCATGGCCGTTGACGGAGACGTCTTCCTGATTGATGGGCAGGGGTTCTCCGGCGGCGACCCGCAGTTGTAACTCCACCAAGTCCAAACCGGTCACCATTTCCGTCACGCCGTGCTCCACCTGGAGCCGGGTATTCATCTCCAGGAAGAAGACACTGCCGTCGGCGGACACCAGAAACTCAACGGTGCCGGTGCTGGTGTAGCCGATGAAATTTCCCAGCTTGGTTGCCAGGCTGCAGACCCGCCGGCGTAACCGTGGCGTCAATTTGGCCGACGATGGCGTTTCTTCCACCAGTTTCTGGTTGCGCCGCTGCACCGAGCAGTCACGCTCGTAGAGGTGGACCAGATTGCCGTGGTGGTCTCCAATGAGTTGGACTTCGATATGGGAGGCGTCCTTCAGGTAACGCTCGAAGAATAGGCGTGAACTGCCGAATGCGCTCTCGGCGACCTGCCGGGTGCGGTCGATCAGCGGCATCAATTCTTCTTGGGACTCGATGATATGGATGCCGATGCCGCCGCCGCCCTCAGCCGCTTTGACCATCAGCGGGAAGCCCAATTCCCAAGCCTTGGTTGCGGCGTGCTCGTTGGCCACGGCTTCGTCGGTGCCTGGGAGGATGGGGAGTCCGGCTTTTCGGGCCAGCTTGCGGGAGCGCAGTTTGTCTCCCATCTTTTCCATGACATCCGGGTCCGGCCCAACGAAGCAGATGCCCGCCTTTTGGCAGAGACGGGCGAATTCAGCGTTTTCAGAAAGGAATCCGTATCCGGGGTGGATAGCCTGGGCGCCCGACGAATCGGCGGCTTCCAGAATCTTGCCCATGTTCAAATAGCTGTCGTGAGGGGGAGCTTCGCCAACCAAGTAGGCTTCATCGGCCATCTTGACGTGGAGAGCTTCTTGGTCGGCCGTCGAGTAGATGGCGACGGTCTTTATGCCCAACTTCCGACAGGTGCGAATAATCCGGCAGGCGATCTCGCCCCGGTTGGCAATCAATATCTTGGTAAACACAATTTACCCTTCGTATCAAGGAACGGTAGCCACGCTATCGGGAGTGAAACCGCAGGCCCCGCTCAAAAATGAGCCATAGGCCCTAAATATATACCTCAGGATGGGACTCCTTGTTAAGGCGTTCCAAGAACGAGTTAGAGCGAATTTCCTTACCCAGCCAGTAGCTGACGGTCGTGGAAAGCAGGCTCTTCAGTTCGGCGGCCAGGCCGTCGTCCGGCGATAGTCTACAGGATTCGACGATTTCGCTACGGTCCAATAGGCGCAGCACCTTTAGAGCGCGGAGGGACAGCGGCCGAAGATGGGCGTCGTCGGGGCTGCAATCCAGGCAAAGAGTGCCTCCCATGTTGGGGCTGAACCGGTGCGCATCGGGCTCCAGTTCGTTCCGGCATTCAACGCAGTGGTACAGTTCCGGCATCAGCCCGGACACCTGCAAGAGGTGGAGCTCGAAGAACCGCAGGGGCATGTCCGATGCCGAATCGGCCTCCACGGCCCCGAGCGTATCGATCATCAACTGGAAAAGACCGGGGTTGGCGCTGGCCTCGGCCCCGAACCCGTCCACCAACTCCGCTAGGTACTGTCCTTTGGCGATGGCTGTTAGGTCTTCTTTCAGCTCGGAGAAACTCCGGATAACCTCCGCCTGGGAGATTATGTCCATGTTGCGGCCGTGGGCCATGGACATCCTGACCACGGTCAAAGGCTCCAGGTGCCCCACCAGTTTGCTGGTTGACCGACGGGCCCCTTTAGCCACGGCTTTGACCTTCCCCTGGTCTCTGGTGAACATGGTGACCAGCAGGTCGGCTTCACGCAGCGGGGTATAACCGAGGATGATGGCTTCGCAGCGATAGGTCCTGGGAGGGGCCATGAATCCAGCTCCGGCTTAAATCTCTTGGCGCCCCTGAAACGCCCGGCTCAACGTGGTCTCGTCGGAATATTCCAATGATCCGCCCACGGGCAGGCCTCTGGCGAGGTGGGTGATCTTCAGGTCGTCCCGGCCTTGATGGCGGCGGATGTACATGGCCGTTGCCTCGCCTTCCAGCGTGGGATTGGTGGCCACGACTAACTCGGTGACCTCCGCATCGGCCACCCGAATGAACAGCTCCTTGAGTTTCAACTGGTCGGGCCCGATTCCGTTGATCGGCGAGATGACGCCATGGAGCACGTGGTACAGGCCGCGGAAGCTCCGGGTGCGTTCCATGGCCAGCACGTCCAAAGGGTCCTCAACTACGCAGAGGATGGTCCGGTCGCGGCGTGGGTCGGCGCAGATCTGGCAAGGAGAGGCGTCGGTTAGGTTCTGGCACCCCTCACAGTAGACGATATTCTGCTTGACCGAGGTCACGGCGTCGGCCAGGGCGTAGGCGTCTTCGTCAGGCAGACGGATGATGTAGTACGCCAGACGCTGGGCGCTCTTGGGGCCGATGCCCGGCAGCCGGTTCAGTTCCTGCACCAGCCGGGCCAAGGAAGGGGCTGCTCCGGGGATGTTTTCTTGAGTCATTTTTCGAGTACGGGACCGGTCTGATACGACCCCTAAAATCCCGGGATGTTCATGCCGCCGGTGACCACGCTCATCTTCTGGGCGGCCAGTTCCTGGGCTTTGGTGGAGGCGTCGTTTACCGCGGCCAGAACCATGTCCTGGAGCAGGTCCACCTCTTCCGCGGCCTCGGGCTCGATGGTCACGGACTCCACGATCTGCTTACCCGTCATGACCACCTTAACCGCCCCGCCACCGGCGGTTCCTTCGACGGTGAGGGTCTCCAACTCTTCCTGGATCTTCTGAAGCTGGGCCAGTTGCTTCTGTGCCTGGCGCATCATGTTGCGGTTCATTCTTCGATCTCCTCTAGGACTCTGGCGCCCATGCCCAGGGCGGTGCGGACCAGGGAACTCTGTTGGGCGGTTTTCGCCGTGTTGGCGGTTGCCCCCCCTCCGTTGGCCATGGTGAGGCGGAATTCATAGGTTGCCCCGAACGACTCGGTGACGGCCTCGCTCACTTGACGGCGGGAACCGGGGTCTTCCATCTCTTCTTGCATCCGTTCCAGGTTGGCCTTGTTGGAGAAGCCCAACACCAGGGTGTTGCCCTCCAGAGAGACGGCATTGGCCTTGCAGTCGCGAAGCAGGGCGCCCAGGTTATATTTCTTGCCCTTGTGACGCCCCAACACTTTAACCGCCGCCAGCCATTTCGTGCCGAGTTCGGATATCGGCGCGGGGTCTGGGGCCGGCCGGCGTTGTCCGCTAGGCTGTCCCTGTGTACCGGCGGCAGGTCTTGCCGCATCCGGAGCGCGTCGCTGCGCCGGCGTCGGGCTACTGGGCGCACGGCTTGGTTGCGCCGGGGCTGCCGCCCTGGCCGGCGGAGCAGCCGGTGCGGATTGGGCCGCCGGCGGGGCGGTGTCCTCGCAGATCTCCACCACGGCCAGTTCCAAGGGCAGTGTGGACGGCGCGTCGTAACGCATGTTGACTTCGCCCCAAATCTTGAGCCCCCTGACGATACGCCAAGGCGGCAGGTTGCCCAGCAACTCCTTGAGCTGGCCGGTGACATCCTCAGAAAGGTCCACAGCGCCTTCTGAGCCCCATTGCAGATGCATCACGCCTCTCAGCAACTCCGTGGTCTGCTTGTGCAGTTGGCGTAGGTCGGTGCCGCCCCAGGCGGCCCGGTTCACCGCCGATAACGCGGCCGAGGTATTGCCCATCAGCAGGTATTTGACCAATTCCAGCGAACTTTCGCCGTTGTCCAGGCCCAAAAGCTCTTCTACCTGCTTCAGCGTGACGCCGTCGCGCCGGCGGTGGAGGAGACCACCAATTGCTCCAACAGGTTTTCGGCGTCCCGCAGGCTGCCGGCGGCGTGACGGGCCACCAGCCGTATGGCCTCCGGATCGGCGGTCACACCTTCGGCTTCGGTGATCTCAGCCAGGCGGCCGTAGATCAACTCAGAGGCGATGCGGCGAAAGTCAAAGCGCTGGCACCGGGAGATGATCGTCGGCAGGATCTTGTGGACATCCGTGGTGCATAGAACAAAGATGACGTGGGGGGGCGGCTCTTCCAGCGTCTTTAGAAAGGCATTGGAGGCCGCTTCGGTCAGCATGTGGGCTTCGTCGATGATGTAAACCTTGCGCTTGCCCTGGGCCGGGGCGAAGTTGACCTTCTCTCGGATGTCGCGTATCTCGTCGATGCCCCGGTTGCTGGCGGCGTCCAGTTCGATGATATCCATGAACCGGCCGGCGTTGATCGTCCGGCAGGGGTCGCAGTCGTTGCATGGGTCGCCGTCTTGGGGGTCCAGGCAGTTCACCGCCTTGGCGATTATCCGGGCAGTGGTCGTCTTGCCGCTTCCCCTGGGGCCGCAGAACAAATATGAATGGGAGACCCGCCCCTGCTTGATGGACTGGCGCAAAGTCCTGGAGACGTGTTCCTGCCCGACCAGCTCACTGAAGCTGGAAGGCCGCCACTTGCGGTAGAAGACCAGGGCGGCGGAGGCAGGATCGGTTATGGCCTGGCCGGTCATTACAGTCGGGTCTCCAACATGTTTCGTCTTGCTCTTTAGGATTGCCTGTTCAGCTTGGAATGTTAAGTTTTGCCAGGGCAGTACGTTCCTTGGCCTGCATCAGCGCCGTTTCTCCGGGGTCCAGATGGTCGTGTCCCGCGAGATGCAGCACTCCATGTACTACCAGAAGGGCCAACTCATGTTCAAGGGGCGCGCCACGCTCTTCCGCCTGACGTTGCGCCTGGGGATAGGACACGATCACTTCCCCCAGGGGGGAATGTTCGCCGGGCGGCATCACGAATTCGAAGCCGCCGGCTTCGACTGAATCACTTGGCGGTTCTGATTCGCCTTCCCAGCGTCCGGGATGGTCCGCGGAGAAAGACAGCACATCAGTCACCTCGTCCAGTCCTCGAAACCGGGCGTTCAGGCTATGGATGGTCTCGTCGTTGGTGATGAGCAGGCTCATCTGTGCCGCCTCCGTGCCCTCCAGCGCCACATCCAGGGCTGCTTGCGCTAATCCCATCAGCCAATCTTCGGGCGACGTGCCTGGAATATCCCCCAGGATATCGCTGAGAATACTGCCGTAGAAGGGCTCGTCCACGGAAAGATAGACCTGACGGTCTTGCTGGCTGTTCAAATACAGATCCCGAGCCTGAGAAGAGGGCTCCGGCCCCTGTATTCGGTCGAATTCGACCGTAATCCGAGGCTGAGGCAATGATAGCACGGTGGCTGGAATAGGGACAAGAACCGGCGGCCAGAAGACATAACATGGTCTGGTTCAATCGCCGCAGCCGAACCCCGGAGCGCCCGAACGCATCTCATTGTTGTCCGTTCACGTTTAAGGAGGTCGGGCATTGGCCAATCGTAGAAGAAGAAGCAGCCGCCGAGTCTCGGCCGGAGCCCAGCAGGGCGCCCAGAGACAGCAGCGGAATTTAATCAAATACGGGCTCGGAGCGGTCGCCTCGATCGCCGTCGTGGCGTTGATCGTATTCGTGGTTGCCTCGAGCAGCGGCAGCAGCGGCGAGGGGTCCGAGGCTCCTGACTTCGAATTCAGCCTGTTTCAGGGAATCCAAGAAGTGGGCTTCCGCGACGGCAATCTGGCCAGGCTCGAGGGTAAACCGATCGTGCTGAATTTCTGGGCCGGATTGTGCCCACCCTGCCGCGCCGAGATGCCCCAGTTCCAGGTGTTCTACGAGGAATTCAAGGACGATATCCAACTGTTGGGCATCGACATCGGCATCTTCACCGGTCTGGGCTCCCACGCCAACGCTGAAGAACTACTACTGGAGTTGGGCATAACTTATCCGGCCGGCTGGACCGACGACGGCAGCGTGCCCCGCAAATACGGCGTGACGGCCATGCCGACCACCGTGTTCATCAGCTCCGACGGCACGATCGTGGAGAAGAGCGTGGGCGCCATCGACGCCAACTTCCTGGCCCGGGCCTCCCGCGAGTTGCTGGAAGCCGAGGCGGCGGCGGCAGCGCCGGGGTCTTAACCGGTCTTCCACACCTGATGTTGGAACTCTTCGACTCAAGGGTTGCCGGCGGCGTTGTCGATGTCGATGGCGAAGCAGTGGAACTCCGGTTCCTCGGGCCGCTTGTTGAACTTTCGGAACAACGCTTCTCCGTATCCCCCGCTCATCCAGGTCCGTTACGTTGAGGGCTCGCCCGTAGACCTTGAAACCGCCCTCGGTTCCAAGACGGTCAAAAACGGCGTCGTGGACCGAGCAGCGAGGGTCCCGGAGCAGGTCGAGGGCCTTTCGCGAACGCAACATCATGCCCAGGTAGAGCTGGCCGTTGAAGAACAGCGGTTCCACCGGCGATATTCAAAGCCACCCGTTCTTGCGCAGAGTGGCCACCTGAACAACCCATGACGGTCCAGCCGCTCCTGGCCCATGGCGGCCGGTTCAGGGTCCGGTTGCGCGAACTCTTGCCAGGCCATGGGCTTTACAACCCCTATGATTGGGTGATCAAAGTCAATTTGGATATGCCCGCCGAAACCGAACGGTAATTCTGCCTTGACACCCGGCCAACCACCCTATAACATCGCGGCACATTTGGGAGGACGGTGGTGGTGATTGGAATGTGCTCGTTTGCCCTGGGGCAACGGGCTTTTTTTGTTTCCGGTCCAGATGCTGCCGAGACCACCCACGGCGCCGCACTTGGACGAAGGCGTATCTAGCAGCGAGCCGGGCTATTACAAATTCAAGTTGAAGATGATTAAATTGTAGAACCGACCCGGCCGCGATTGAGTGATGTATGTTCGACAGCATTAATGAAATATCTAACGGTGGAATCGTGCCTAGCTCGTGGCTAAGACAAGCCGTTAATGACAACATCATCTACAGCGACAAATATAAGATACAGGAACGGAATTTCCAGCCGGCAAGTCTTGACCTTAGCCTCGGCGAGAAGGCATACAGCTTGCAATGCAGTTTCTTGCCACTTGCCTGCAGCGTGGAAAGCAAGCTCCCGGAACTGGAGATAAGTGAAATCGATATACGGGATGGAGCAATCCTAGAAAAGGGCCGCGCATACTTGATCCCGTTGCTCGAAGAACTATGTTTGCCCCAAGGTATTCGAGCCAAGACCAATCCCAAAAGCTCTACCGGCAGGCTCGACATCTTTACCAGAGTCATCACTGATTTCAGTGACCAGTTTGACGTGATCACCGACGCTTACGAAGGCCGTTTGTACCTGGAAGTCTTCTCGAGGTCATTCACGATCAAAGTTCAAACCGGATTGTCGTTGAACCAAATCCGCTTGTTCAAAGGCGACCCTGCATGCAGGCCCGGTGAAATTCTGGAAACCCATCGGTCCAATCCGATTTTGTTCGCCGCGGCCGGCCAGCAAGGGCAACTAACCGAGCCGAACCCCAACAACACCATCGGACTTAGCGTGAACCTTATGGGCACATCCGATGGGATAGGCTTTAGAGCGAAGAAAAATAGCGCCTTGTTGGACCTTTCGCGGATCAACCACTATCATCCAGCGGACTTTTGGGAACCCGTTTACGCAGACGACGACCAGCGCCTAATCTTGGAGCCGGAAGAATTTTATCTACTATCGTCCACCGAAAGTGTCGGCATACCACCGGAATTCGCCGCTGAAATGACCGCGTATGATACTTCAAGCGGTGAGCTCCGCACTCACTACGCCGGGTTTTTTGATCCAGGGTTCGGGTACGGCGAAGATGGCCGCCTGGGCGGAGTACAGCCGGTATTGGAAGTCAGGGCGCACGATGTCCCGTTCATGATTGGACCGGGCCAGAAAGTATGCACGCTCGCGTTTGAAAAAATGCTTGAACCGCCTGAGGAGTGGTACGGTCCGAAGGTAGGTTCCTCCTACCAAGAGGCGGGCCGCATCCTCAGCAAGCACTTTAAACCCGGGGTCGCGACCCGGCAGATGAAGATGTTTGAAGGGCGTGTCGGGTAGCCCGCTTTGCTCTTTTGTGCGGTCCTCGACATTTGAGACCGATGCGAATTGCAACCGTGTCCGTTGGCAGACGATTTCTTTCGGGCGTCCGAGGTAGGCGGAATTGGAAACAGACCCTGCGGCCATGGCCGCAGGGTCTGGTTTTTGCCGGATTTGGCGCCCTCGATGGGCTTCTGTGCGCTGGCTTCTACCTCGAAACGGTGAGGACTCTAAGCCGACCTCTTGTTAACCGGCGTGTTGCCGCGCCCATGTCTTAGACCACTGCGACGCCGCCAACTCCGCTCGAACGTTTTCGCCTCGGCTGAGGCTGATAAAATCAACCGATGTGGCAGATTGTTATGACAACCTTATCGGGGGGAATCTTGTCGGTGTTGGCGCTAGTGGCATGTGGAGGCGGTACGATTCCCATCGAAACAGGCGCTCCGACGCCAATTCCTCCGGCCACAATCCAAAAAAGTCCTGAAGCGACCGAATTTACTCGGCCCGAAATCAAAGGGCTGCGTTTTCTCGCTTTGGGAGATTCCTACACCATCGGCCAAAGTGTAACGGCATCGGGACGATGGCCGGTCCAATTGGTCCGAATGATGAGGGAGGCCGAAGTCTCGCTCTTAGACCCGGAAATCATCGCCCAGACAGGATGGACCACAGCCGATCTGTCGGCTGCAATAGACCAGGTAGACATCGAAGGGACATTCGGTATCGTTTCGCTACTTATCGGCGTTAACAACCAATTCCGTGGGTTGGAGATTGAAGAATACCAAAGGGAGTTCGCGGTAATACTGCGATCCGCCGTTAGACTCGCCGGCGGCGACGCCTCCCATGTGATCGTCATTTCCATCCCGGACTGGGGGGTTACACCTTTCGCTCAGGGACTGGACCGCACGAATATCGCCCAGCAAATAGACTTATTCAACTCCGTCAATAAAATGGAGGCGACCCGCGCCGGCTCCCGGTACGTCGATGTCACCGGCATCTCTCGGCAAGCATCGACTCAATCAACACTGGTTGCAGGGGATGGTCTACACCCTTCTGAGGAGATGTATTCCCGATGGGTGGACGTTGTTCTACCGGTGGCCCTTGAGATTGCGGCGGCGGCGGCTCGAAAGTGAACTAACGACCCGCGTGCGTGTGTCCTTGGCGACGGTAACGGCTCAATCTTAGTGGAGCTTTTCCGTAGCGGCCGCCGCCATCGATCGGACTGCCGGCAGGTGGCACAATCCGTTGGCTTCGATGCCGAATACCGGGTTAAATTTGCTCCGGAAGTTTTCATAGGCGATGATTGCCGAAAGCTCCACCAATTCCTCGTCAGTGAACTCCTTCTGCAATTTTCTGAAGAACCGCTCGCTCACACGCTTCCCCGTGTAGGTCATACGCTCGGCAAGCTCCAAAGCCAGCTTCTCACGTCCGCTGAAAAGACTGCCGTCTTTATAGGACTCGAGGTGCGCCAACTTTTCCGCTGATCCGCTCTCTTGCGCCGCCCTGGACGCATTGATATCGATTCAAAATGGGCAGCCGTTGATCCAAGCCGTCTTTGTGTAGACCAAATATTTCAGCGATGGACCGATCAGGCCCGAGGCGTCTATGCCGGCCGCCAAGGCGATCGATCCGGCCATGATCGTCGGTCTCAGGGCGAATATCGGGGTTGTGTTCAACACTTCGCCAAAGATGCTTCTCTGGCGCTGGAACAATTCCCTGACCTCCGGAGTCGCTTCTTCCTCGGTTATCCCATGAATTCTGGCCATGGAGATTTTCTCCTTTTCGCGCTGACGCGTCAGGCTGAAGCCTCTACGCTTAATTCATAATGATCGAAGGTTGGAGGCCCGGCGAAAACGCTGTTAAATTTGGCCACTTGTTCTTGTAAATATCCACTGCCGGACTCACTGGCCAACATATCCGTTTCCGATTCCCAGATGGTGATGGAGAGGATCTTGCCGCCACCGGCATCGGTCATCAGGTAGCTTCCCTGCCATCCTTTTTGGGCCTTGGCGGCAGGGACCAACGAGTCATTGTGGAGATCGATGACTTCCTGCATTTTTCCCGGCCGGATTTGAACGGTTGCCGCTCTTACGTACATTCTTCCTCTTATGTCGATAATGATTCAGCCGGATTCAAATTGGTGATCGATCGTCCTCGAACGGTTGATGGGCTACTTTATCATGTCAGTCAGACCGGCAGTGTGGTGGGTGTGTCCTTCCAATCGTAGTAGAATTCGCAGCATGTTGGACTTAAAGACCTGGCTAAGCGGCCAGGAGTCACGCCTATGAGCACGACGATAGTGATCATGATCGACGGTCTGGACCCCGTGTATCTCGACGTGTGCCCGGCGCCTAGGCTGGAGGAGTTAGCCAAAGCAGGGTCTCGGCTCAACGTTCGAGGAATGATGCCTTCAGTCACCAACGTAAACAACGTCTCTCTGGTAACCGGCAGCTATCCCGAGAGCCACGGCATCACCTCAAATTACTGGTTGGACCGGGAACGGGGCGGCGAGCACTACATGGAGTCGGCGAAATACATCAAGACCGAGACCATGTTTCAGCGGGCGGAAAGTATGGGTATGCGCACTCTCTTGGTCACCGCCAAAGATAAACTGCGCCGTCTCCTAAGCAACGGCACGACCGTCAGCGTTTCCTCGGAGCAGCCGCCCGACTGGGTGGTCAATGGTGTCGGGACCCCGCCCGAGATCTACTCATTGGAAGTAAACCGCTGGGTGTTGGACGCCGGATTGTTCATCCTGTCGCAACAACATTTCGACCTGGCGTACCTGACGACCACCGACTATGCGATGCATTCACATGCCCCGGAGGAACCGGAATCGGCCCGTCACATTTCCTTGCTAGACGAGGGCATCGGGAAGTTGGTCGACGCATTTCCGGAAGCCCAGTTCTTGATAACGGCGGACCACGGCATGTCATCAAAAACCCGTATGCTGCACCTGCCGGACGACTTGGCTCGGGCTGGGATCAAGGCAAGAGCGATACCGATAATCAAGGACCAATACACGGTGCATCACTCCAATCTAGGAGGTTGCATCTACATCCATCTTGAGGGCCGCACCGACAACCCTGATTCCGCGCTTGAGGTCCTCAGGAACATAGACGGCGTGGAGGAAGCGTTATCCCGGGAGGACGCGGCCAGGCGGTTCAAGCTGATGCCGGAGCGCATCGGAGATATCATGGCGCTTGGAGCTCATGACGTTGTATTCGGAGACCCATCCGAAGTGACATTGCCAAAAAAACTACGTAGCCACGGATCGGCCTACGAGCTGGACATTCCGGTGATCGCCTACGGCCATGACTTGGACATAGCCAATTTCACGGAGAACCGAAGCCTGGGTCAATACATAATCGACCACGTCTTGATCAACCCCCGCTGAGTCGGAATCGCGCCCCGGGCAAATCCAAAAGCACCATACCGAGGATATTCAGACAACATCTGACAATCCCTAATAAGTAAGGCCCCTGGAATCAACCAAGGGCCTTATTTTGTGCCTAAATATTGGTACCCCGGATGGGCTTCGATCCCATGATCTCCACCTTGAAAGGGTGGCGTCCTGGACCAGGCTAGACGACCGGGGCACGTGCGTATTCTACTATAGCGCCGGGCCTATTGGTAGAATTTTTCGTCGCGGAAATGATTTAGGTCAAGCTGACGGGCTGTTAGCTGACGGCTACGGATACACCGCCAACGCCTCCAGGGACGTCTCCTCCGGGAACCCACACATCACGTTCATGTTCTGGACGGCCTGGCCGGCGGCGCCCTTCACCAGGTTGTCCAAGCAGCTGATGACGATCAACCGCCCCGTGCGCTGGTCGATGGCCGGGTGGACCAGGCACAGGTTGTTGCCCAAGGTCTGCTTGGTCTGGGGAGGCGTGGCCACCACCCGCACGAAGGGGTCGTCGGCGTAGTAGTCCCGGTAAAGGTCCAGCATCTTTTCCTTGCCCTCATCGCCCGTCCATTTCCCCGGCTCGGTCAGGGTCGCGTAGCAGGAACTTAAGATGCCTCGGGTCATCGGAATCAGGTGGGTCAAGAAAGTAAGATTTAAGGGCTCGCTGGACAAAGCAGCCAGCTCCTGAGTGATCTCCGGCAGGTGCCGGTGGCCGTTCAGCGCGTAGGCGAAGACGTTCTCGTTCACCTCGGAGAAGTGGTTGGTCATGTCCATGCTGCGGCCGCCGCCCGACACCCCAGATTTGGCATCGACGATGATGTCTTGGGTGATGATTCCCGCGGCCACCGCTGGGGCCAGGCCCAAGATGGCGCTGGTGGGGTAGCAGCCGGGGTTGGCGACCAGGCGGGAGGCCTTAACGTCTTCCCGGTGCAGCTCGGTGAGCCCATAGACCGCCTCCTCAAGGTAGGTGGGGTCCGGGTGAGCCACGCCATACCATTCTTGATATTCGTCTGCCTTCTTCAGGCGGAAATCGGCGCTGATGTCGACGACCTTCACGCCCTGTTCCAACACCGGGATGCAGGCTTCGGCGCTGGCTTTATGGGGTAAGGCCGAAAAGACCAGGTCCAGGCTGCCGCTCAGTTCCGGCTCAATGGTCAGGTCCATGGCGGTCAGGTGAGGGAACACCTCATTCAATTGCTGGCCGGCGGCGCTTCTGCCCGTGACCGAAGTGATTTCCACCTCGGGATGACGGTACAGGATGCGCGCCAGTTCACTGCCTGCGTAACCGGTGATGTTGATGATCCCTACTTTCATGTCGCTTACTCTATGTCTACGGGCTTTCGGACTGGGGAACGTGGGGCATGGGAGCCCCACTGCTGCCTGCCAGAGTATTTTCCTCCTGGGCGGCCAATACGGCCAGGTCCGCCTTGCTCATGAACTTCTTTCGGGAGGGACAGAGCCCGCCAACCACGCACTCGGGGCACAGGGGCCGTTGGGCCCGGCACACCTGGCGTCCATGGTTGATGTACGAGATGTGGAAGTTGAAAACTTCCTCAGGCTCGACCTTCTCCTCCAGAATATCGTGGGCCTTGTCCACGCTCACCTTGGGGCCGATCAGTCCCAGGCGTTGGGAGACCCGGTAGATGTGGGTGTCGATGGCCATGGCCGGCATGCCCAGGGAAAAGCTTAGCACGATTCCGGCCGACTTTGGGCCGATGCCGGGCAATCGCCGGAGCCAGGCTTTGGCGTCGTTCAGAGGCATCTCCCGCAGGAACGACAGGTCCAGCGAGCCGTTCAGTTCCAGGACCCGGTTCAACACCTCTTTGATGCGGGGCGCCTTGATCTTGGCCAGGCCTCCCGGAGCTATCGCCTTCTCTATCTCCTCGATCTCGCCCGACGCCACCTCTTCCAGCGTGACGAACCGGTCCATCAAGCGGCGGTAGGCGCGGCTGGAGTTGATGTCGGAAGTGTGCTGCGAAAGGATGGTGAAGACCATCTCGTCGATGGGAGGCAGGCGCGGCTCTTTAGAGAAGGGTCCATATTGCTCGGTCATCAACTCGATCGTCCGGGCGATATCTTCCTTATTCTTGGTCCTGGGGGCCCTTTTTTTTACGCTGGTCATAGGCATGATTTCCATTTGAAGGGGCCGGCCGCGTGGGCTGGAATCTGTTAGCGGTCCGGCGCAGGTGAAGATTTTAGCACCCAACCGGCTAAAAATTAAAAAAACCGGGAGACTTGGCCTCCCGGTTTTAGATGTTCCTATCCTGAGATTGGAAACGTTAGAACAGGTGGCAACTCAGCGAGTGCCCGGGCGAGATCTCTTTGGTTATGGGCTTTTCCACGGAGCAACGGTCCATGGCGGCAGGGCAACGGGGGTGGAAATAGCAGCCCGACGGCGGGTTGAGCGGCGAAGGCACCTCACCCTGGAGGATTATCTCCTCTTGTTCCATGTCGGGATGGGAGGGCAACGCCGCCGACATCAGGGCCTTGGTGTACGGGTGAGACGGATTGATGAAGAGTTCCTTGACCGGCGAAAGCTCCACGATCTGTCCCAGGTACATGACCGCGACCCAGGTGCACATGTACCGCACCGTGGCCAGGTCATGGGCGATCAGCATGTAGGCGACGTTATATTCCTTCTGCAGGTCTTTCAGCAGGTTCATGATCTGGGCCCGGATGGAAACGTCCAAAGCCGATACCGGCTCGTCCAGCACGATAACCCTGGGGTTCAGGGCCAGTGCCCGGGCGATGGCCAGCCTTTGACGCTGTCCACCGGAGAATTCATGGGGGAAGAGGTTGGAGTGGTACTCGTTCAGGCCGACGTCGTTCAGGAGTTTCATCACCCGCGCTTGTTGTTCTGAGCGGGAAATGCTCCAGTTGATAACCATTGGCTCCGCGATGATGTCTTTGACCCGCATACGGGGATTCAGGGAACTCCACGGGTCCTGAAAAACCGCTTGGACCGAACTCCGGTACGCCTTTCTGACCTCGGCTGAGGTATGGTGGACGTCTTGGCCCTCGAAGAGGATGCTGCCGTCGGTCGGCTCCTCAAGCATCAACATCATCTTCGCGGTGGTGCTCTTGCCACAGCCGGATTCGCCAACGACTCCCAGTGTTTCCCCGGCCCGGAGCTCAAAGGATATGTCGTCTACTGCCTTGATGTGACCGGTGACCCGGGAGATCAACAGGCCCTTGGTCACCGGGAAGTACTTCTTGAGGTTTTTGGCCTCGAGCAATACCTGTCCTGGCTCGGTGGTCTGGGCGGGCGATTCAGTAGTTGTCATTCTAACTTCCAGCATGAAGCGATGTGACCATCAGACACCGCCAACGAATCGGGATATTGTTCCCGGCATTTGTCCATTACATCAGGGCAGCGGTCCGCGAAAGCGCAACCCACCGGCAGGTCATGGAGGGGCGGCGGCTGACCCTCGATCGAATACAACCGGTCAACGTCCCGGTCCATCTTGGGGACCGAGGCCAGTAGCGCCTCGGTGTAGGGATGGGACGGGTTGTTGAATATGTCTCTAACACTGCCGTGCTCGACGATGCGGCCGGCGTACATCACCGCGACACGGTCGCACATCTTGGCGACGATGCCAAAGTCATGGGTGATGAAGATGATCGAGAGGTTCGACTCCCTTTGGATGTCCTTCAGTAGCTTCAGGTATTGTGCCTGAATGGTTACGTCGAGAGACGTGGTCGGCTCATCGGCGATGAGCACCTGGGGTTGGCATGAGATACCGATGGCTCCCACAACCCTCTGACGCATGCCGCCGCTCATCTGATGGGGATAGTCCTTGGCTCTCTGCTCCGCGGCGGGGATATTGACTTTGCGCAGGACCTCCAGGGCTTTCTCAGTCACCGAGCGTCTCGGGATGTCCTGATGGATCCTGATTGCTTCTTCCACCTGGTTTCCGATCGAGAAAACCGGGTTTAGGGATGTCATCGGGTCTTGGATGATCAGGGCGATCTTACTTCCCCTGATGCGGGCCATCTCCTGCTCGGAGATGGGGATGATGTCCTCGCCGTCCAGGATTATCTTTCCGGAGACGATGCGTCCAGGCGGAATGGGTATCAACCGCATCAGTGAGAGCATGGTCACGGACTTGCCGCAACCGGACTCACCGACGATACCCAGAGTTTCGCCCCGGCGCAGGTCGAAGGATATCCCGTCAACGGCTTTAACCACACCCCAGCGGGTCGTAAAATACGTCCGCAGGTCCTCGACCGACAACACGGTCTCCGTGTTTATCCTGGTATCCGTGGTGACCATTTAATCCTCTGGTTCCTTAAATCGCTGCGTTATTCAAGTAAAGGCCTTCCGGTCACTCCAGTTGCCGCAAGCGCGGGTCCAGAGTGTCTCGGAGCCAGTCGCCGAAGAGGTTCAACGACATCACGGTCAACATGATTGCGATACCGGGGAAAGTGGATATCCACCAAACGCCACCGGCCAGCTTGTCACGTCCGTCGGCAACCATGGAGCCCCAAGCGGGCGTGGGAGGCGGGACGCCGGCGCCCAGGAAACTGAGCGTCGACTCCAGCAGAATCACGATGCCGACCTGAAGGGTCGCCACCACGATCAGGGTGTTAATCGTACCGGGGAATATGTGTATGAACAGTATCCTGGGTGTTGAGGCTCCTGAGACCTTGGCCAAGGACACATAGTCCATGTGCTTCAGTTGTAGAACTTCGCCCCGCACTTGGCGGGCGAATCTTGGCCAGATGAACAAACAGAGCACGGTTACGATGATCCATAGCGACTGACCCAATGTGATCACCAGCACAAGGGCGATCAGGATCAACGGTATCGCTAATTTGATATCGACGAGGCGCATCAGGAACTCATCGACGAAACCGCCATACCAGCCTGCCATCAGGCCCATGGTCACGCCGATGGTGCCGCCCACCGCCAAGGTGACGACGGACACTAGGATCGAGATTCTAGCCCCGTAGATCACGCGGGAGAGAACGTCCCGGCCCAGATGGTCGGTGCCCAACAGGAACTTGGTGCTCCCGGCCGGCCTGACGAATACCTCGATCCGGTCGCCCAACTGAATGTTGGGATCGATCTTCTGGGCGTCGCTCAACGTGACGCTGGTTGTCCTTTCGTTGATCGTCATCCTCTCAACGACGGTCTTTACGGCCCTTTCGCCGTTGGACCAGGCCGGAGGGATGTTCCTTTCTCGAAGTTCGCCGCTCTCCGGGTCGTGGGGCGCGATGAGTGGCGCGAACAGCCCGGCGAATACCACCAAGCCCAGAAGGAACATGGGTATCACCGGCCAGCGCTTTATCTTTCGGTAGACTCCAGCCGCTTTTGCCCTACGAGTAGGGGGTGCAATTACGATTCCGCTAAGATCTGCTGCCATCTTTTGCTCCTAATTCCTAAGCGTAACGGATTCGTGGGTCTACATAAGCGTAGAGAACGTCCACGATGAATGCGGCTGTTACATATAGCAAAGTGAAGGTTATCACCACTCCCTGAAGCAGTGGGTAATCGAAGGCGAACAATGCTTCGATCGCCAGTCTGCCTAGGCCGGGCCAGGCGAACACCGTTTCCACTACCAAAGAACCGGTCACCAGGGCGCCGATCGTTACCCCGGCGAAAGTAAGCGGTGGAATCAGAGCGTTCCTGAATGCGTGCTTCATGATGATCGTTCTGGAGTTGACACCCTTGGCCCGTGCCAGCTTGATGTACTCCGAGTCCAGCACGTCCAACATGGCGGACCTAACCAACCGTAGATTGGCGGCGGCGTAATACCACCCCAAGGTCACGGCGGGGAGAATGATACTGTTCCATTCCTGTTTCCCGTATGGTGGCACCATTCCCAACTTCACGGCGAAGAAGAACATCAACATGATGCCCAACCAGAATGGCGGCGCCGATTGACCGACAAGCGCGATCAATTTTCCAAACGAGTCCATCATAGTGCCACGTTTTACGGCCGACAGGATCCCCAAGGGCACCCCGATCAAGATCGAGAATGAGAAGGCTACCGCGCCCAGCAGCAAGGTTGCCGGCGCGCGCTCGATCACGACTTCAGTTACGGGCCGGCCTTCCCTGACCGATTCTCCGAAGTCGCCGCGGAGGGCGCCCTTCAGGAAGATTCCGTACTGCTGGTAATAGGGCTTATCCAAGCCTAATACTACCCCCATGCGGTCCCAGTCTTCCTGGGTCGAGTAATCATCCAGGTAGATGTGTCTGGGGTCCCCCGAGACTCTGCTCATTATGAAGATGATCAGAGACACCGAGAGCAGGGTTACCAAGGCGAGAAGGAACCGGCGTACCAAGTATTTCTGCATTTTATCTAACCGTCAGTGCACTGCGTTTTGAAATTGAGTCTGCCGTTTTTTGGTCAAGAGAGCCCGGGCCGCCGCAAAGCCTAAGCCCGCGGCGTTTGCCACAGCCGCTGAACCTAAAGCCGTGTAGTATATTGGCGATTTTGTTGGCATTGCGCAACATTCAACCTCTACCGTCGAGCCATATTCAAAGCCGCCCCATGCGCCAACCACCCCTGCTCCCACGACGACCACCGCGGTCAGCGCTAAAACCAGACCTTTCTCTCGATCAAGGTGCAGCCAGGCGACGAATGCCGCCGTTCCGGCGCCAAGCCCCGCCCCGAAGAACAGGGAGCCCAGCCATAAGTCGATCGATCTGAACCCAAAAAAGATAAATAGGCCCCAGGCGGTTGCTATGCCCATCATGCTTAGCACTACGCCTAAGGTCATCCCTATTGCCGTTCGCCCGACGGGGACCAAATATGGGCCCATTCGTTCTCGTAAGTCCCTGTCGTACGGAGATTGCACCTAGTTCGGAACCCCTTGTTATGGATACGTTGGAAAGCCGTGCCTGGATCACTCCAGTTGATTAAGTTGCCGCTAATAATAACAGGTTTACCGAGGCTTCATATACTCGTACCCGTTGATCTGCCGCAGGTCTCCCTGTTTGATGAAACCATCCCAAGTGGCAAGCTTCGGGCCGATCGGCCATATGTTGTCAAAGACGTACAGACCCACCTCACCGAAGACATTGTCCCACTGGAAATCAGCGACCTCAAGCTCCAAAGCCTCGCGTGCGGCCCGGTCCGTGGTCGTCTGGATTATCGGGATCTTCTCTTCCAAGAACGGGTGCTCGGTGCCGTAGCTGAACACCGAGTCGTTCAGGTAATTCGCGTAACCCTGGACCGGCGCCAACCGGATGGAAACCGAGTGGCAGGAGAAACCTTCGTACGTGCGGGCCACGAACGTTGGCCGCAGCGTCCCGTAGGGGACGTTCTGGAAGGTTACGTCGATGCCGATGTCATCCCAGTACTGGGCCACAGCCTCGCAGGCCTCCACTTCAGAGGGCGCCCCGCGGAGGGCCGGCGAAAGGGTCAGTCTGAAGCCATCGGGGAATCCGGCCTCCGCCAGCAGGGACCTGGCGCGATCGGGATCAAAGTTCCAGACCATGCGGGAGGGCAGGCGGCTCTCGTCAGGACCGCCCCAGTCCCTCAAAGCAAGGGGGTGGCCGAATCCCTGCAACAATTCATCGACGATCGTCTGACGGTCGATGGCTATCGAGAGCGCTTCCCTGACTTTGCGGGCGGTCTCCCACTCTGGCGAGTTGACGTCACTAATGGGAGAGACCCATGGGAGGTCGGGGTTGTAGTTGGGCCATGGCGCTCCGCCTCCGTCGCGGGCGGGCAGGTAGGTCTGGCCGTAGATGTTCAGCCCCGCTTGACCAGCGTTGGGTACCTGCAGCAATTGGGCGCCGTCAACCTTCTCTATCTCGGATATGGAGTCCAGAGCCATCACAAAGGTGTCCAGGTTCCCCGTCTTGAAACCGGCTACACGGGCTGATTCTTCTGGAATCTCCCATTCCACCAATTCGGCGAAGGCCGGAGTCTGGCGCCAATGGTCCTCAACGGCCTTCAACCGCCAGAACTCACCGGTGCGCCATTCGTCGATCTCCCAAGGACCAGTGGCGGCGGTGTTGCGGTTGGCTTCTTCCTCGCCATCCTGGTCGAACTGATCTTTACTGACGATCCAGGCAATGGTCGCCCTTGGGGTCGCCAGAAGCTCAAGGATCGGGATATCGGAGAAAGCCACGCCTGAATTGACTACCCAAGTGAAGTCATCAGGTGTCGATTGGTTGCCATCGTCAGCGAAGAAAATCTTCCTGGCATTGGAGGCCCGAGCGTGTTTTTCACTGTCTCGTATCTGCTCGAAGGAAAACACGACATCGGCGACAGTCATCTCGCCGAATCCCTTGTGGAATTGAACACCCTTGCGGATGTGATACGTCCACGTGGTGCCGTCAGCGGAGATATCCCAACTTTCGGCCAACATTGGGACGACTTTATTGCTCGTGAATTCATAAACGCCGAGTGTCTCAGTCACCGGCGCGGCGTTGTTCAAGAATATCTGGGGGTTACCCGATAATTTTGGGCTACCGAAATAGGGTCCCAATTCCTTCTGGCCCACATTGATAGTGCCCGAGGGTTTGACCATTACTTCAGGCATCGCGGTGGGGGCCGCGGTTGGAGCGGGGACGGACGTGGCTGCGCCACCTGAAGATGGCACCTGAGTCGGCGCCATGGATGTCGGCGAAGGGGCGCCAGGCATCGCGGTCGGCGACGCCGGGCCGGGCGTCGCTGTGGCAGACGATCCGCAGGCCAATATGGCGGCTAGCAGGAGAGCCAAGGGCCCTAGAATCATCATCTTGGGGTTCTTTAACAATTGGTTCAAGACGAGCTGACCTCCGATCGGCGTGGAAGATTGTGGTAAACCGTTGCCCTCACGTCGTTTTTACGGTCAGGAGGGCGAATTTATACTCGTCAGACGTTACCCACATCATAAAACATTGGGCGGCAGACCCTGCCCCCCAAGCGGTTAATTAGATATATACTATCGGCTTTGCCAAGTCAATAGGCTGGACTTACGTATACAAAGGCATATTTAAGAGCGTAAATCAGGCTATACCAATAGCGGCGGGAAGCCTTTAAGAGCGCCCAGTTTCAGTGGAGCAGCCACGTAGAGGCTAAAGCAGGCGCGATGCCGGGACTGAGGCGTCCGGGATATCTTGGGCTCTGACTGCCAAGTCATGCCGCCCATTACGACAGTCCGCCCGGCATGGACCAAGATTGACTCAATGTTTCCCTTGGTCCACATCGGGCGGCGATGGCGCTTGCTAACGAGCATCATGCCGGACACATAAGCTCTAAAGCATTGCGCGGATTACTCCAGGCTGTTTAATTGCCTCGCAGTTCCACGAGCATTAACGAGGCGTCATGTACTCGAAGCCATTGATCTGCCGGAGGTCGCCTTGCTTGATGAAATCACCCCATGGGTTGATATTCGGGCCAACCGGCCATACGTTGTCGACCACATACAGCCCGGTCTCGGCGAAGACCTCGTTGATATAGAACTCGGCGATCTCGTCCTCAAGGGCTATGCGGTCGGCTGTGAGCACCGATTTTTGTGCCCTGGGGATCAGATCTTCAGTGATGGGGTGCTCGGAGCCCCAACTGAAATTCCCGCTATTTAGGAAGCTGGCCATCCCCTGAATCGGGGCCAGCCGCGCGCCCACGTTATGGCAGGACACCCCTTCATAGGTGCGCGCAACCGCCGTCGGCCGGTAGGTCCCGTAAGGGACGTTCTGGAAGTTGACGTTGATTCCAATTTCGTCCCAGAACTGGGCTACGGCCTCACACGCCTCTACCTCGGAGGGTGCTCCGCGAATGGCGGGCGTGAGGGTTATATTGAATCCGTTGGGGAAACCGGCCTCGGCCAGGAGCCTCTTTGCCCGCTCAGGATCGTAGGGCCAAGTCTCCTGAGGGGAAGGCAGGCGGTCTTCGAAGCCCATCCAGTCTTTGAGGGTAAGTTGGTGTCCGAACCCCAATAGCAGGTTGTCGATGATGGCTTGACGGTCGATGGCGATCGACAGAGCTAGCCGGACATTACGGGCCACGGCCCATTCCGCGGAGGTGATGTCACTGTTTGATGACACCCACGGGTTGTCAGGGTCGTAAGCCGGCCAAGGCTCTCCGTCGCCATCGCGGGCAGGCACATAGAGTTGGCCGTAGAAGTTTATGCCCGCCTGTACGGCGTTGGGCACCTGCATCAATTGGGCGCCGGGAACGCTCTCAACCTCTGTGATGGTATCCAGAGCCATGACAAAGGTGTCCAAGATTCCGGTCTTGAAACCGGCTAGCCTAGCAGACTCTTCGGGAATCTCCTGGAACAACAACTCGGCGAATGCGGGAGTCTTGCGCCAGTGGCCCTCAACGGCCTTCATGCGCCAGAACTCACCGGTTCTTGCCTCGTCGATCTCCCAAGGACCGGTGGCGGCGGTGTTGAAGTTGGCTTCGTCCTCTCCGTCCTGGTCCCACTGCTTCTTGCTGACGACCCAGGCGGCGACCGCACGGGGAGTCCCCAGCAATTCTAAGATCGGTATCGCAGAGAAAGGTACGCCGGTATCGATCACCCAGGTGAAGTCATCGGGGGTCGTCTGGCTGCCGTTTTCCGCGAAGAACATCTCTTTGGCGTTGGCGGATCTGGCGTGTTTGGTGCTGTCGGCGACTTGGCGGAAGGAGAAGGCAACGTCTTCAACCGTCATCCTGCCGAAACCTTTGTGGAATTCAACATCGTCGCGGATGTGGAAGGTCCACACCTGTCCATCGGCGGAAATGTCCCAACTTTGAGCCAGCATGGGACCGACTTGGCCGTTGTCGAAGTTATACATCCCCAGGGTCTCGGTGATCGGTATGGCGCTGTTCAAGAAGATCTGGGGGTTGCCGATCAATTTGGGGTTGCCAACGTAGGGCCCCAACTCTTTTTGGCCCACCCGTATTGTGCCGGAAGGTTTGGGCACCGATGGGGGGGGCGGTGGCGCCGCGGTGGGCTGTGCGGTCGGAGCAGGCACCGCCGTCGCTGCCGGACCGCCACCGGTCGATGGCACCGAAGTCGGCGCCATTGCGGTCGGTGAGGCCGGTGAGGTCGCCGCTGGCATCGCGGTCGGCGACACCGGTACCGGCGTCGCGGTGGCGGAAGAGCCGCAAGCCAAGATAACGGCAAGCAGCAGCGCCAAGGGTCCTAGAATCATAAGTTTGGGGTTCTTTAAGTAGTGTTTCAAGACGGACTTACCTCCAACCATTGTTCGTTCTTGCAAAATTCCATTGCCCTTGGGGTCCTCTCGGAGATTCTGAGGGCAGATTTTGATCGTCTAATGTTTATTGGCCTGACGTTTCATCATGCGGCGGAATTCATGCGCGGGTATTACCCACGTGAATGTTAAAGGGCGGCAGACACTGCCCCAAGTTGCCAAATAGATATAAACTATCCGGCCTGCCAAGTCAACGGGATGAGACTACGACCTACAAGTTATCTGCCAGGACGAAGATGTTGCTGACCCGCCGAAGGTCCTGAATCGTTGTGCCGGTCCGAATTTGGTGGGACAACCGCGTATCGGCTGTGGCGGGAGTGATGCCGGGCAGCGGCTAGGTGGACGGGTCCGTGGGCGGACGGCGCTGTTCCCCACGGAGGAATTTTTCCAGGTCCCGGACCAGTTCGGCAGGGTCAGGAATCTCGATGGCGGCAACCGCTTCGTCGTACTGGCCTTCCAGCTTGGTTACGTAGGAGCTGATCTGTTCGTCCCTGGCCACCGCTTTGGCCACCTCTTCATTGAAGACATCGGCCGCAGAATAAAGCTCGGCGAGGTCCAAGGGCAGATTCAACAGCTTGACCAGTATCTGCAGAAGGGTGGAGCCCACCCTGTGGTTGGGCGCCGCCTGCAGGTAGTGGGAGGTGTGGCCCCAGATTGATGTGTACTGCATCCCCTCATTGATACAGGCATCCATCACGGCCGAGCTGATCCCCGTTGGGCCCTGGTAGTTTGAAGCCCGTATCCCCTGGCCTTCCAGAAACTCGCTGAGCTTGGGTTCGCTGGCGGTGCCGCTGAGTTTGACCGGGCGCGTATGCGGGACCGCGTCCAACAACGCTCCGATGTGGACCACAGACTCGACGCCGTGGTCACGTGCGACCTTCGCCACCGTCTTGGAGAAGGTGCGCCACTTTAAGTTGGGCTCAACGCCGACGAACACCATTATTCCCGTCTCTGAACTGGGGTCGGTCAGGTAGGAGAATTCGTTGGCCGGCCAGTGGATGCGGCGCTTACCCTCTCGGTTTCGCGAGGTGTGGGGGCGCGTCTGGGAAAAGTCGTAGAACTCCTCCGGGTCGATTTCCGCGAACTTCTTGGCGTTCAATTTCCGTTGCAGAAATTTTATGGCGCTGGTCGCGCCCTCTGCCGCATCCGCCCAGCCGCTGAAGACGATCACCATGTGGTCCAGCTTTCTGTCGGGGGTTTCGTGGATGATTAGATGGTCCATCTCTTCCATGGCGGTCCATTCGGAGGCCGCATCCGTCAGATTTGTCCGCCGGTCAAGTCTCCGGTCAACTCTATCGAAACATGCTCAGCATATCACCGGCCGCGATTCGCTCACAAGCAACCGGGGCCCTGATGGGCGGTGGATTAATTGTCGGCTTAAATTCCGGCGCACAGCCTGGCACGGACATCTTAGACGTCGAACCGGTCCAGTTGGAAAAGGCTGATGTCGTGGTCGGTCTCGCCGTTCTGGGCAAGGTCGGCCATGATCTCGCCGATCACGCTGGCGTATTTGAACCCGTGGCCCGAGAATCCGGCGGCCACAGACACCTGGGGACAGTCCGGAAGTGCGCCGATCAAGAAGTGCTCGTCAGGTGTGTTGGTATAGATACAGGTCTTCCGGTCCAGAAGCCGGCCCGCGGCCAGGGGGAAATAACGGCTGACTGCTTGACGCAATACCGCTTCGTCTTCGGCGTGCACCTCACGGTCCATCCGGTCAGGGTCCACCTGCTGCAGCAGATGGTGCGACCGGCCGATCTTGAAGCCGGGAACGCTATAGCTGGGAAAACCGTAGTAGCGTCCCTCCTCGGTCAACACTCCGAATACCGGGAAGGTCTCGGGACGGAACAACTCAGGGCGTTCGGGCTGGAACCACCCTAATACTTGACGCTCGGGAACCGCGTAGGCGGCAACATTTGGGACCAATTTGGCGGCCCAAGCCCCGGCCGTGACCACCAATCTGCCTGCTGTGTAGGTGTCCTTGTCGGTACGGACCAGAACCCCAGAGCCCTGGGGTTCCCAGTCCAACACCGGTTCCCCGCTGTGGACCTCGGCGCCGGCTTGCTCGGCGGCCTTTACGTGATTCACAATACATTCCTCAGGTAGGAGGAAGCCGCCGTCGGCTTGGTAGATAGAAGAGATCTCCTCGGGAAACTTGTAGCCGGGAAACCGTTTATTGATCTCTTTCGCGGTCAGGACCTCATAAGGGATGTTGTGGAGATCGCATGACTTCTGGGCGTCTTGGAAATAGGGACTATCAGCGGGGCCGGCCCGGACCGAGCCGGTGGTGACCACCAATCTCTCTCCGGTGGTGTCCTCCAATTCGTGCCACAGCTCGTAAGCCCGGCGCACCAGCGGCACATAGGAAGGATGCTCTTGGAGCGTGTAGCGGATCATCCGCGAGTAGCCGTGGGATGACCCCAATTCGTGGGGGATGCCGTACTGCTCCAGGCCCAGGGCTTTCCATCCTCGCCTGGCCAGATGGTAGATAGTGGCGCTCCCCATGCCGCCAACCCCGATAACTATGGCGTCGTAATTAGGCACCGAACTCTAGTCTCGGGGAATGGCCGTGCCGGGGGTCTTCATGCGCATGCTGAAGACCGAGGTGCGTGCGGTGAACAGCATGGTGCGGTTGTCCGGTCCGCCCCAGGCGCAGTTGGCGGGAATCTCCGGAAGCCGGATGATGCCCAGGTGCTTGCCTGAGGCATCGAACACCCAGCAGCCCTCGGAGCCGGTGCAATAGATGTTTCCTTCCACGTCCACCTTCATACCGTCGGGAACGCCGTCCTCGGCCGAATACATGGTGGCGAAGACTCGGTTGTTGCTCAGACTGCCGTCGGTGGCCACATCGAAGGCACGGATCAGTTGATGCTCGCACACCTGCTTCTGCTCTTTTTCCTCCAGACAGCGGCTGTCCCGGCGGGTGATGGCCACGTACAAGATGCGCTCGTCGGGAGAGAAGGCCAGGCCGTTGGGATACTCGGTCTCGGTCGTGGCCACCGAGTTCGCGCCGTCTGGGGCGATGCGGTGAACGCCGCTGTAGTCCAACTCCTTTTCTTCCTCGCTTAAGCGCCCGCCCGGGTCGGTGAAATACAGTGTCCCGTCGGAACGCCCAACGATGTCATTGGGGCGGTTCAGCCGTTTTCCGTCCACGTGGGTAGCGATGGCCAAATAAGAGCCGTCCGCCTGCCGGCGCATGATCTGGCGGTTATCGCTTTCACAGATGACCAAGTTGCCCTGTTTGTCGAAGGTCATGCCGTTGGTCCCGAAGCTGGGGTCCCGAAACGTCTCCAACCGGCCGCTGGTGGACATCTTGTGTATCTGCAGTTTCCGGATGTCCACGAACAGCCAGTGCCCGTCTGGGTGCCATAGGGGGCCCTCGGTGAACCCGAATCCTCCGGCCAGTTTCTCCGCCGGTGAGTCGGTGATGTTGGCGATTTGGTCAGACATTGCGCTCTCCCTAATTACATGAGCAGGGCTTTTCCAATTTCATTCGGACCGTGCCCCTACGGACCTTCACTCCAGGTGGGCCAGATACTGCTCTTCAAAGTCCATGCCCGCCAGGTCGCTGAAGGCGTCCATGAGCCTGCGGGTGATCACGCCCGGGGCCTTGCCCCCGGCCACGGGAGTGCCGTTCACCGAAGATATGGGGCAGATGCACAGGCTGGTCGAGGTCAAGAAAGCTTCGTCTGCGGTGTAGGCGTCATAAAGGTCCAGGTCTCGCTCCTCGACCGGCATGCCCAGGCCGCTGGCCAGGTTCATTGCAACGCCCCTGGTGATGCCTTCCAGCACGTACTGTCCCTTGGGCGTGGCGACGGTCCCATCCTTGACCAAGAAGATGTTGGAGCCTCGGCCCTCCGTGAGGTTGCCGGCCTCGTCCAACAGCACCGCCCAGGCGTCAGGGTCGCTGGCTTGGGCTTCCAAATCGCCCAGTATCAGGTTCAGGTAGTTGTGCGTCTTCGCCCGTGGGCTGATGAACCGCGGCGGGATCCTGGGCACGGAAGGCGTGAAGATTGCCGCTCCGTCCCGGTATAAAGATGCCCGCCGGGCAAAGGGGATGGCGTGGGTCTCGATCAACACGGTGGGGCGCATCTCGTCGCCGGGCAGGACCGGATCGATGCCCCGGCTGATACGCTGCATGACCCACATGTCCTGGCCGGGCGGTAGGAGCGGGTAATTGTGCGCCACCACCTGCCGCGACCAGTCTTCCATCTCCGTGGGCTCCATGCCTGGGTCGATGCGCAGGTAACGTAGTGAGTCATACAGGCGGTGAACGTGTTCCGGGAGCCGGAACGGGGTGCCGTTGAAGGTGCGGGCGGCGTCGAAAACGGCATCGCCGTAGAGGTAGCCCCGGTCCCTGATGGAAATGCCCACCTGCGACTCGGGCTTCAGCTCGCCGTTGAAGAACACGATGGGTTCTGCTTGCGCCATTTCATCCACCTCATGATCGCTGGTTGATCGTGCCGAAGAGAAATACTAGCGCTTGAAGGCGTTGGAACCGGTGACCAAGGCCGGCAGCCCACCCATGAGAAACGCCACGCCCACGGTCTCGGCGATCTCTTTTTCGGTCGCCCCCGCGGCCCGGGCCCGGTTGGCGATAGTGGTAACTCCGCCGTCGTGGCCCAGTAGAGCGTCGCAGAGCATCGTCATCAGTGTTTTAGTTTTGTTTGAAAGTGCGCCGTCAGGCATGATCGATTCCCGGGTGCCCGACACCACTTTCATCAGTTCCGGAGCGCCTTGCTCCATCAGGTCTTGCCAGTTTGCGGTCTGTGTCATGGTCACCTCTCGTCGGTCTTTTTTGCCGATCTGCGGCCTGGGGTGGAACACGCTCGAAAACATGATTTTCGGCGTGAGCCGCCATGATAGCACAGAGAGGGAAAGAGGAAAGATACCTGAAGGAAAAAAACGTGGCCGAAGGGGAGGGTCCCTCGGCCACAACGCGATTGTTTGCCGCACCCGCGCCGGTGAGCGCAGGTTTAAAGCCTAACGAAATGACATCTTGATGTTACGGAGAGTCCGCGACCCAACGTCCCAACATCCGATGCTGAATCGGGCCGATGCGAATGATACCGCACCGATCAAGCATAACTGCTGGCAGCCACCCAAACCACACGTCCCTACACACAACTTAGGGTGGCTGCAGCAGGCCAGGTCCTGATGGTTAGGCGATGACTAACGACCGGACTCGAAAGACCGGGCCGCCGACACACCGCCCGAAATCAACGAAGGCGAAAAGCCAAGGGCCGCTGTTAAGCGGCCCCGATGCGAAATACCTTCGTGCCACACGACGGGCACGTGCCCTGAGTGGCGGGCTTCCCGTTCTTCATGGTGATCTTCTGGGGGTCCTTGATCTCGCGCTTGCTCCTGCACTTCACACAATAGGCTTCCATTCGAAACACCTCCGATCGTTACGGTCGTGATATTGTATCCCGGATATCAGGACATGTCAACATATAGTATGCCAGTTTCTTAAATTATGGCAAGTAATGAGACTGCGTAGCCTCATCTACATGTGGTATGCCAAACACCCTAACATCATTAACTAACAACAATCGGTGTACTTTCAAGTGCATCGTGTTTAGAATATCCATCAGAATGGGAACGCTTTTAATCGTCCGTCACGGCGAGACCGAGTGGAACGCCGAAGGACGGATCCAAGGCCATACCGACATAGGACTCTCGGAGAAAGGCGCCGAGCAGGCGCGTTCGCTCGGGGGACGCCTGGCCGGTCTGCCCATCGACGTTGCCTACACAAGCGACCTCAGACGCTCCTCCGAGACCGCCAAACTTGCCCTGGGTGACCGTGATATCGTCCTGATCGAGACCCCCATGCTCCGGGAATACCACAAAGGGGCATTCGAGGGCATGACCTTGGCCGAGATCAAAGCTCAGTTCCCGGACGAGTACCCAAAGTACCTGGTGAAAGACCTTGGCTACGCTCCAGAGGGCGGAGAGACCACGCGGGACGCGAGCGCGCGTATGAAGAAAATCTTCAACCAGATCAGGTCCGATCATTTGAACGAGAACGTGCTCGTGGTCAGCCACGGCGGCGTTCTCCGGGCGGCCATGGCCTCGCTGCTGGGAATGCCCTTGGAAGGGAACTGGTCGTTCGTGTTCGGCAACTGCGGTCTAACCATGCTCGACACCCACGAGGATAACGCGGTGCTGCGTTTGTTCAATGACACCTCCCACCTCAACGGCACAGTGAATCACGGGATGCTGGATTAATCGAATGCTTGTGCCAATTAGGCTGATACTCTAGATGGCCGGACAGGTTTTGATGGTCCAGGGCACCGCTTCTCACGTCGGGAAGAGCGTGCTGGTATCGGCTTTCTGCCGCATATTTCGCCAGGACGGGTTTCGCGTCGCTCCTTTCAAGGCCCAGAACATGTCCAACAACTCCTATGTGACCGCCGACGGCGGGGAGATCGGACGGGCCCAGGCGGCCCAGGCCGACGCCGCTGGAGTGGAAGCCCGGGTTGAGATGAACCCGGTGCTGCTGAAACCCGAGGCTGATCACATCTCTCAAGTCGTCGTGATGGGCCGTCCCATGTTGTCGGCCAAGACCATAGATTACTTCGCTCTCAAACCCCAACTTTGGGAGGCGGTCCACACGTCACTGGACGCCCTGCGCGAGGACTTTGACATCGTCGTCGCCGAGGGCGCCGGCAGTCCCGCTGAGATCAACTTGAAGAAAAACGAGATCGTAAACATGCGGGTGGCGCGGTACGCCAACGCTCCGGTGTTGCTGTGCGGCGACATCGACCGCGGCGGGGTTTTCGCATTCTTGGTGGGCACGTTGGAGCTATTGGAGCCCGAGGAACGGGAGTTGATCAAAGGCTTCATCATCAACAAGTTTCGAGGCGACCCCAGCCTGCTCACCGACGGCATCACCTGGCTGGAAGAGCGCACCGGCATCCCCGTTGCTGGGCTGATCCATTACTTCAAGGACATACACATCCCTGAAGAGGACTCGGTGGCCCTGGACGATGTCGCGGCGGCGCCGTCTCAGGCGGTGTTGGACGTGGCGGTCCTCCAGTTGCCCCATATCTCCAACTTCGACGACTTCGACCCCCTGGCCCGGCATC
>JADFPD010000089.1 GCA_022562475.1 Chloroflexota bacterium
GCCAAACCTGGACCCCGCGCCGGCCACGGCGGACTCGGAATGCTTCTGGCTCTACTCATCAGGCTCAACCGGCCGGCCCAAGGGCGCCGTGCACCTTCACCGCGACATCGCCGCCACCTGCGTCAACTACGCCGTGGACACTCTGGGGATGACCCAAGAAGACATATGTTTCTCGGCCGCCAAGCTGTTCTTCGCCTACGGCTTGGGGAATGCCATGACCTTCCCGCTGTGGGTTGGCGGGACCGCGGTGCTCAGCGGCCAGCGGCCCTCCCCGGACATGACCTTTCAGATCATCGAAGAGCACAAACCGACCATCTACTTCGGCGTGCCGACCCTGTATGCCGCCCAACTGCGGGCATTGGACGAGGGCACGGCGGACGGAAAGGGACCGGATTTCTCCTCGGTCCGCTGCTGCGTTTCAGCCGGTGAAGCACTGCCGGCCGACATTTTCCGGCGTTGGCAAGAAAAGACCGGCACCCTGATCCTTGACGGCATCGGCTCCACCGAGGCGTTGCACATCTTCATCTCCAACACCCTGACTGACTACCGTCCCGGCACCAGTGGAAAACCGGTGCCCGGCTACCGGACGAAGATATTGGATGACGAGAACGGCGCCGTGCCCCTGGGCGAGGCCGGAAGGTTGCTGATCCAGGGCGACTCCACCTCCCCTCGTTACTGGAACAACCCGCAGAAGACGGCGGAGACCATGGTCGACGGGTGGCTGAACACCGGAGACACCTACTTCCAAGACCCGGACGGTTATTACGTCTACTGCGGCCGCAGCGACGACATGCTGAAGGTCGGCGGCATCTGGTGCTCTCCGGTGGAGATTGAGAGCCGCCTGATCGAACACCCCAAGGTGCTGGAGGCCGCCATCGTGGGCCGTCCCGACTCCGACGAACTGATCAAGCCCGAAGCCTTCGTGGTGTTGAACAACGCGAAAGACGCCTCCGACGCACTGGCCGACGACCTCTTGAAGCACTGCCAGGACGGCCTGGCCCGCTACAAATACCCCAGGTGGGTCAACTTTGTCGACGAACTGCCCAAGACCGCAACCGGCAAGATCCAAAGATTCAAGCTCCGGCGGGGCTAGCAAGCGGCCGCCGATAGCGCCCGAGGTTTGTCCTGCGCCGGAGACAACCCACTATCCGCTTGCTAGGAGCAGCCCAGCGCCCACTCGTGGTGAGCCCGTCGAACCGTGAACTGCGTTCGGTCAAATCTATTCTTGGCCTACGACTACCTAGGCGGTCCTTCGACAAGCTTTGGACGAACTGATTGTTGGCGGGCGAACTGGCAGGTCAAAACCCAAAACCGTTTTCCGATTCAAAAGGGGCGTCCCGGCTGATCGGGACGCCCCATCTCACGCTACACTCGAGAATGAATCTAGGTTATTCGATCATCTCTTTTCGGCAGTGCCGTCGGGATTGACGTAGATGCCCGTGATCGGAGCGACCTTTGAATTGTACAACTGCACTGCTTCAGAGTCGTAGCCGCCGGCGCGATCAGCCCATTTGGGAATCACCGCACTCACCGCGGCGTCTTTGAGGATAGCGAGCATCTCCGGGGTGAAGTTGGAGTGGGTCATTCCCAACCCGATAAGGTCACCCTCTGATTCGACGTCCGACCTGAGAGCAGCCTGTTTCGCCCGTTCGGAATGCAGGACGCCTTCTTCCAATATGATTTTTTGGAATTCAGCGGGAAGGCTATTCCATTGTTTGGCATTAAAGGTGATAAAGGTCTCGGCGAAAGTGCCCGGTACCGGTCCAGTGAGGTAATCGGTTACCTCGAACCACTTTTGACCTACCGCACAAGACCCGCAGGTAACCGCGCCGTCCAGAACGCCGCGCTCCAGAGCCGGATAGACCTCAGCGAAGGCCATCGTCTGAGCGTCGGCTCCCATTGAGTTTATCAAGTCGGCGAGTACGTTGCTGTGGCTTCGAGTCTTAACTCCCTTGAAGTCGTCCAATGTGTTAAGCGGGTCCTTGGTGAAGAAATAGTTGGACGAATAGTAATTGAATCCCACGATCTGTCCGCCACCCGTTTCTCTTTTCACCAAAGCCTTGATGTCTTCTTGCAGCGCTTCGGAGGCTTCGAACCATTGGTCCACCGACTCGTAAGCGCCCCAAAGATTAGCGGCTTCAAAGATTGGGAACTCGCCGCCAACGAAACCGCTGTATATCTCGCCCAATCCAATGGTGCCGTCCTCAAGGAGGCGAATCATATCGAACCCGCTGATCCCCAACTCGGGATAGGAACTCAACTGAATCTCGACCTGCCCGTTGGTCCGCGCACCCACGGTGTCCATAAATTCTTGGATCACCTTGCAGGGCAGCAGAGTCCGGTTCACACAAACATATTGGAACTCGAATTTCTGGTCAGTGGTGGCGCTGGGAGGTGCGGTGGTGCTGGCCACTGCGCTTGTGGTCACGCTGTCGTCGTCGCCGCCGCACGCTGCCAAGATCAGCAGAAAGATGCCGATCAGGACCGGAAACGTAAACCTTTGCAACTTCTTCATCGAGTTGCCTCCTCTGGAAGATTGACCGCATAAATGCAGCCTTTACCGGACCAGAGGACCCAGCGACCTACCCTTGAGTAAGTGTTGACGGGGCCTCTGTGCCTGAGGGATACTTCCCCTCTTTCGCTTGGGCACGTACAATCATTGTCGTGTCCGAACCGTTGTTTCCCTTGCCTGCGCCAATACGCCATTCCCTACGCCTATGGTACGCAGATTAAGGATGCAGATACGGAAATATAAGATATCTGCGTTCGTGGTGTCAACCGTTTCCAAGGGATCCCAGCAAAATTTGTAATCAAGTATTGACGATAATCAGTGATGGGCCGTTAATTGGCTACGGAAATAACTCATGCACATAGCTGAACATCCGTGTGATACACAATCGACTGGTCCGATTCGGGCAACATCTACGGATATTGTTGCTATTTTGAGTACCCCTTGGTTCAAAGAGGGAGACCAAAATGCCGATGGATGATTTTTTATCCAGAGCCCTGGACCTAGCCTCGGTGAAGGGCGCGTCCTACAGCGATGTGCGTCTCGTTGAGACCAACCAGGAACGGTTCGTGGTGCGCTCGGGGGTGGTCGATACCCTCAGCAACGACGAGTCTTTGGGCATCGGCGTGCGGGTGTTGGTTGACGGCTCATGGGGCTTCGCCTCAACCAATATCATCTCCCCATCCGAGGTAGACCGGACCACCGGCTTGGCGGTGGAGATCGCCAAGGCTTCGGCGCGGTCCAGCAAGGGGCCGGTATCCTTGGGGCCGCCGGTGACCAGCCGGGGGGTATATACCACGCCCATCCAGACCGACCCCTTTTCAATCTCGTTGGAAGACAAACTGGGGTTGTTGTTGGAAGCCGACCGGCGCATGGGCTCGGTCAACGGCATATCGGCCCGGATGGGAAACCTTATCTTCATCAAAGAGCGGAAAACCTTCGCCAATAGCGAGGGCGCTCACGTCGAGCAGACCATCTACGAGGCCGGCGGAGGCATCATGGCCACCGCCAGGGGCAGCGGGGAAGTACAGAGGCGTTCCTATCCACAATCGATGCGGCAGCAGGGGTGCGCCGGATGGGAATTCGTCGATGCAATGGACCTGGCGGGCAACGCCGAGCGGACCGCCACCGAGGCCGTGGCCCTGTTGTCAGCAGACCACTGTCCGTCCGGGCTGACAACGGTGATCATCGGCGCCTCCCAACTGGGACTTCAGATCCACGAGTCGTGCGGCCACGCCATCGAGTTGGACCGGGTGCTGGGCTCCGAAGCCGCCTACGCCGGGACCTCGTTCCTCACCACGGATAAACTGAACAACTTCCAGTACGGTTCGGAACAGGTCAACATCACCGCCGACAGCATCCGGCTGCCCGGCCTGGGTTCATTTGGCTGGGACGACGAAGGGGTTGCAGCCGGATCGACGCCGGTGGTCGAGAATGGGCGCTTCGTCGGCTACCTGATGTCCCGGGAGACCGCCTCCGGACTGGACCTTCCTCCCAACGGCTCCATGCGGGCTGCCTCCTGGAACCGCATCCCGCTGATCCGCATGACCAACGTGAGCCTGGAACCGGGAAACTGGGACCTGGACGACCTGATCGCGGACACCGACGACGGCATCCTCATGGAGATGAACCGGTCATGGTCCATCGACGACCGGCGTTACAATTTCCAATTCGGGACTGAGACCGGCTACGAGATCAAGAAGGGCAAGTTGGGGAAACTGCTGCGAAACTGCACCTATACCGGCATCACTCCAGAGTTCTGGAATTCCTGTGACGCGGTCTGCAACGAGGGATCATGGACCATGTGGGGGATTCCCAACTGCGGCAAGGGCCAGCCTGGCCAGATCGGCCACACCGGCCACGGCGCGGCTCCGGCCCGGTTCCGCAAAGTACAGGTGGGCGTGATGAAGTAGTGGAACCGCCCGTCGGCAAGGAGGCTGGATCACAAAAGGGCACCACAGGCGGTGATGACGAAGTTAAAGCCCGCCTGCGGCACCCGGGGGAATTTCAGATATAGCCGTTTTCAATCTTCAGGGGCTTTGCCCTTGGCCGGCCCAGCACGCCCTTCAAGACTGGCAGACCGGCCAGATATTCATCTCACGTGTTTCTGAATGAGTTCACTGGGTTGGTGAAGCGCTGCCGTCGGGGTTGATCTTCACCCCGACGATGGGCGCAACTTTAGCATTGAAGATTTGGACCGCTTCAGAGTCGTATCCACCAGCACGCTTGGCCCAGTTGGGGACTATCCTATTGAGGACGGCTGCCTTGATCGCCTCTTTAATCTCAGGCGTAAATGGTATGTGCTCCATGCCTTCGGCAACGCCGAGGTCTACGCCTTCCTGGTCCCAGCCGTTAACCACTTCCAGGTTTTTCGCCTCCGTCTTGGCGGCTTCCTCCTTCAAGATCTGCTGGAGATTTGTTGGAAGTGCGTCCCACCGTGCCTTGTTCATGGCTACCATGACATGGGGATGGGAGGTCAGAGGGCCGACGATGTATTTGCTTACCTCATACCATTTTTGGCCGTAGGCCGGAGTGCTTCCAGTCACACCGGCGTCTAGGATACCCCGCTCCAAGGCGGTGTAAACTTCCGAGAAGGCGATGAACTGACCCTCGGCCCCCAGGCCGGCGGCCAAGTCCCCCAAGGCCGTGCTGTGGGTCCGGATCTTCAGTCCCTTGAAGTCTTTCAGGGTCCTAAGGGGGGTCTTGCTAAAGATGAACTGGTCCGGGTAGTAGATGTAGCTGATTACCTCGGCGCCAAACTGGTCCCTGACCATCCTGATTTCATCTTCCCGCACGGCCCTAAATACTTCCTCCTGCATCGCCGAGCTTTCGTAGAGCCCAAGGAGCTCGGCCATCTCGATGGCTGGGAAATCGCCGCCGACATAGCCTCCGTAGATCTCGCCAAAGTCCAGAGTTCCGTCCTGCAACAACCGCAGCGTGTCGGGACCAGCCAGCCCCAACTCCGGGAAGGAAGAGATCTGAATCTCAATCTGCCCGTTGGTACGCGCCGCTACGTTTGCGGCCAACTCCATCATAAGTTCACACGGTTTGAGTGTGCGGTTTATGCAGGCGAACTGGAAACTATAGACCTTGCCATCGTCGGCCGACGATGACGCCGTGGTCCCGGTTGATGCTGTTGTATCGGACTTGGTGTCCGATTCATCGTCCCCACCACACGCCGCCAACATCAGGATCAGCGCAAGCAGTATTCCAGGGAATAGAATTTTCCTCATCAGTCGACCTCCTAATTCGATCTACCTCGATTTGATCTACTGCCTCTGAGCGGACCGCTTGCCGAGCGGCGCCACAGGCGTAATTCAGATACCGCTTATGCGGTGCTCCCACAACGGCCGGACGGAAAGCCAGTGTCCGAAACAGGCGTTCAGATCCGAATGCCGAAATCCATTCCAGGTAATTTATTAACTGGTTCTCTACCGGTATTCCTAATCTGCTATCCTTCCCTCCTCCGAAAGCTGAATCTCGTGAGGCTCGCGGCTTTTTCAATTCAATGACGCTAGATACGGCAATATAGGTTATCTGGAATATGAATGTCAACATTTACTATGTGAATGGCCCGGATAATAGTGTTTATTAAATAACAAATTATAATACTGGCTGGTTAATACTAAAATGATCTCTAAAGCTCACGATATTCGTAACACGGTCGAAGCCGACCATAAACCAGTTTGTTTCCGGTCATTCGGGTTGCTGCAATGATGGGAGAAAAGGCTGCTCTGGCGCTTTTGGAAAAGGCGCTTGGGTACTCCAAGGCCCCGGAAACCGACATCTATCTCAGCGCCCAAGACCTGGGACTATCCAGGTTCGCCGGCGGGGCAATCCATCAGAACGTGGCCCACAGCGACATTATGTTGAACATCCGCTCGGTGAGCGGGAAACGCCTGGGCCGGGCGACCACCAACGACCTCAGCGATTCCGGCGTGCAAAGAGCGGTCGACTTAGCTCACCAAAATGCCCGATTGATGCCCGAAGACCCCTCTTTCGAAGGCCTACCTCAGCCGTCCGAGGCGGTCAAAGTCGCCAGTTGGAACGAGGCCACGGCCCTCTGCAGCCCGGAGACCAGGGCGTCGATCGTACGGGGTGTCTGCCTGCAAGGCGAAGAACACAACCTGAATGTGTCCGGCGCCTGCCGTACCGGCGTGCAGGAGATCGCCGTGGCCAGCAGCCACGGCACACGGGCCTATCACGCCGGGACCTTTGCCGGACTGATCATCAACACCATGAGCGGCAGTTCAGCCGGCTGGGCCAAGGGCGGCGGATGGCGTCTGTCAGACATGGACACCGAGGCCCTTGGCAGAGAGGCCGTATCCAAAGCGGTGGACGGCCGGGACCCGGTGGCCGTCGAACCGGGACGCTATCCCGTGGTGCTGGACACCTACGCCGTGGACGACATCTTGGAGGCCCTCAGCCTCTACGGCATGGGCGCCCAGACGGTCCAGGAAGGGCGTAGTTGGATGAACGACTTTATCGGAACCACGGGTGCACCGGGCGGACAGGCCATGAGCCCCAACGTAACGATCTGGGACGACGGAACGGACCCCCACGGCTGGCCGGTCCCGTTCGACGCCGAGGGAACGCCCCGCCGCCGGGTGGACATCATCACCGGAGGGGTGGTGAACACCCCCGTCCACAACTCCTATACCGCCGGAAAAGAGGGCAAGGTCTCCACCGGTCACCAGGCGTATTTCACCGGCGGCCCCATCGCCAGCAACCTGTTCATGCGGGAAGGGGGCTCGTCCCTCCAAGACCTGATCGGCTCCACCCAACGGGGCTTGTACATCACCCGGTTCTTCTACACCCGCCTGGCCCACACCAAGGGTTGCGTGATGACCGGCATGACCCGGGACGGCACGTTCATGATCGAGAACGGCCAGATCACCCACCCGGTGAAGGACCTGCGGTTCACCCAGTCCTACGTGGAGGCCCTGTCCGGCGTTGAGCTCATCGGCAACGAGTCCAAACTGGTGCTGAATGAGGTCGGGTTCGCCACCAGGGTGCCGGCCCTAAAACTGAGCAGCTTCAACTTCACCGGCGTGACCGTATAGCCGGCGCGCCGGAAAGCCAAGAGAAAGCAATGATCCGCGATTGCGTCGACGCCGACTTTGAGGCGATCTACGAGATCATCAACGACGCCGCTCAAGCCTACCTGGGAATCATTCCACCCGACCGATGGCATGAGCCCTACATGCCCCGGGAAGAACTCCGGGAGGAGATGACGGCCGGTGTGGTGTTTCTGGGCTACGAGCACGGTGGGGAGTTGGCCGGCGTGATGGGCACCCAAGACGTTCAGGATGTCACTTTGATCCGCCATGCCTACGTCCGCACCGCGCACCGCAGCCGGGGCATCGGCGGGGCGCTCCTGGCCCGGACCATGGACAAGGCAACCCGGCCGGTCCTCATCGGCACCTGGGCCGACGCGGTCTGGGCGGTGCGCTTCTACGAGCGCCACGGTTTCAAAGTGGTCTCAAACCAAGAGAAGGAACGGCTGCTCCGCAAGTATTGGAATGTGCCTGACCGCCAGATCGAGACCTCCGTCGTGCTGGCCGACCGGAAATGGTTCGCCACCTGAAGGCGATTCGTCGTATTATGTCAGCCTAAAGTTCAACTGATGGACCCATACCCGACCGTAAGGAGTAACTGGCAATGAAAGCAGCCGTGTTGCATGAAGTGAACCAACCTTTGCAGATGGAAGAGGTCGACATCGATATGCCCGGTCCCAGAGAAGTACTGGTGCGCACCCGCGCCTCGGGCGTTTGCCACAGCGACCTGCATTTCGTCGAAGGCCTCTACGCCATCACCATGCCAGCGGTACTGGGACACGAAGCCGCGGGAACGGTGGAGGCCGTGGGCAGCCTGGTGGACTACGTATCTCCAGGGGACCGGGTTATCTGCTGCCTGTCGGTCTTCTGCGGCCATTGCGAACGCTGCACCACCGGCCGGCCGGTGCTCTGCTCCCGGACCGGGCTGATCCGTGGCCCGGACGAGACGCCGCGCCTCAGCCAGAACGGCGCGCCGGTGACCCAGTTCGCCAACCTGGGCGCCTACGCCGAGATGATGCTGGTCCATGAGAATTCCCTGGTTAAGATCGAGCAGGACATCGGCTTCGAGCAGATGGCCCTCATCGGCTGCGGCGCGACCACCGGCCTGGGAGCCGCCATGAACACAGCCAAGGTGGAGCCCGGCAGCACGGTGGCGGTCATCGGATGCGGTGGCGTGGGCCTGAACGCCATCCAGGGCGCCCGGTTGGCCGGAGCGCTGCGCATCATCGCCATCGACAGCGTGGAGGACAAACTGACATTGGCCCGGGAGTTCGGGGCCACCGACGTGATCGACGCCTCCAGCGGCGACACTGAGAAGCGGGTCAAGGACCTGACCGGAGGCGGTGTGGACTACTCGTTCGAGGCCATCGGCAAGAAGCAAACAGCGGAATTGGCTTTCGAGATCCTGCGGGCGGGGGGCACCGCCACCATCATCGGCATGATTCCTCAAGGCACCAAGATCGAGCTGGACGGCTCGGCGTTCCTGCGGGAGCGGCGCATCCAAGGCAGCAGCATGGGTTCCAACCACTTCCGGGTGGACATGCCGCGGTACATCGATTTCTACCTGCAGGGCCGCCTAAAACTGGACGAGTTGGTGACCAAACGTCTCAAGCTTGAAGACGTCAACGAGGCCTTCGGCTACATGAAGGAAGGCTCCGTCGCCCGCAGCGTGATGATGTTTGATTAGGCCACCGTTGTTCTGGCTTTCGCCCAAATGATGGGAAGGGACCGGAAAAACACTGGCGCCAACCCGATCGTCCTGGGCCCGTCGAAGGACTCCCCCTGGTAAGCATAACTGGTCTCCGGCGGGTGGTTCGTCAGGCTCAGGTAGAGCGCTCACCAACAACATCATGGTTTGCCTTCCGAAATCTGCATGCGAAGAGCGGAATGTATCAGTCACTTGCGCTAGTATTCCTCATTAACCCGCCGTTCCAAAAACGCATAATCAGGATATCCCCTGTAGAATGTGCCCAACCATTAACGGTGGGTGTGTGGTATTGATCGGAAGCACGTCTCGGGCATCAGATTTCATCGGCCGACGGCAAGAGTTGGCTGTGTTGTCCGCTGCGCTCGAAGACGCCCTGTCTGGCCGGGGACAGATGGTGATGCTGACCGGGGATCCGGGCATCGGCAAGACCCGGTTGGTCCAAGAGTTAGCCTCCAACGCCCAATCATTCGGCGCACAGGTGTTATGGGGTTGGTGCTATGAACACGCTGGTGCGCCTCCCTATTGGCCCTATGTTCAACCCATCCGGAATCACATCGAGACTGTTGACGCCCGCCGATTGACCTCCCAGTTGGCCTCGGGAGGAGCGGCGATTGCCGAGATCGTCCCCGAGCTCAGGGAGAAATTGCCCGAATTAGGACCTTTGTCTGCGGCGGAGCCCGAGCAAGCCAGATTTCGATTGTTCGATTCAGTGGCCACCTTCTTCAAGAACGTCAGTCAAGAACAGGCTTTGTTGTTCGTGATCGATGACTTGCACTGGGCCGACGATTCCTCCCTTCTGCTTTTGGAGTTTCTAGCCAGAGAGATTACGGCCAGCCCTGTGATGATCGTCGGCACATACCGGGATGTAGAGGTGACTGGGGACCACTTGCTGAATCGGATCTTGGGGAATCTGGCCCGAGAAAACCACTTCCAACGGATGCAGTTGGGTGGCCTATCCCAACAGGAGACTGGTGAGCTTGTCGAGGCCGGGTCTGGAGTCACGGTAACTGAAGACGCGGTAAGCACGTTGTACAGGCGCACGGAAGGCAACCCCCTGTTTGTTGGCGAGGTGGTCGCAGCGGTCGGCTTACAGGTGATTACCCGCGACTCAAACTGGACCGCAAGCATTCCAACGGCCATTCGTGAAGCCACCGTTCGGCGTCTAAGCCAGTTGTCCGAGCCCTGCAAACGGCTGTTACGGACCGCATCTGTTGTCGGCCGTGACTTTAATATCCAATTGCTTCGGGACCTGAACACGGACATCCCTGAAGACGAATTCCTCGAAGGGCTGGACGAAGCACTGGGCATCGGCGTCGTAGAGTCATTCCCTGCCAGACCCGGGCGTTACCAGTTCTGTCACGCGCTGATCGAACAGGCCGTTTATGAAGAGATATCGCCCATCGGCAAGGCCAGGGCGCATGCGGCGGTCGGAGAGGCGCTGGAACGTCTTCACCACGACAACTTGGACGAACGGGCGGGGGAGTTGGCCTACCATTTTGCCGAGGCGGTCGCAGTTTCCGGTACTGAGAAGACCGTACGGTATTCGTTGATCGCCGGGGAAAAGGCCCTTGATTCCTTTGCTTACGACCAAGCCCTGATTCACTTTGGACGGGTCTTGGAGGCCAAAGAGGGGCAGGCTGACGATGCAGAATCCGCGGACGCTCTATTCGGCCTCGGCCGCGCCCAATCGGCTACACTGCCGAGGCATGAAATGAAGGAAGCCCAAGTTAACCTCAACCGTGCGTTCGACTACTACGCTTCAATGGGCGACACCGTTCGCATCGTTGCCATAGCTGAATTTCCATTCCCTGTGTGGAGTCAACACCAGGTACAGGGCGCCAGACTGCTGCGACGAGCCCTGGACCTCGTGCCCGATGATTCTCTTGAGGCCGGAAGGCTCCATTCTTACCTTGGGAACATACAGGGGATGGTAGACGGCGACTACCCGAGTGCCCGTGAATCATTTGATAGTGCTCTCGCAATCGCCAGGAGAGAAGGGGATTCCGCTCTGGAGATGAGAACGCTGAATTTTGCTGCCCAAGTCGAATTGTGGCACCACCAAATTGAGGAATCTCTGAAAAGCAGCCTACTAGCCGTCGATTTGGCCGTAGCGGCGTCGGACCCAAGAGGCGAAGTTTCGGGGCGGTACTGGGCCAACCTCACTTCCAGGGCGTTGGGCCATTCGCAAGAATTCCAGCGCCAGGCGTCAGCAATATTGAAACCAGCAGAGCGATTGGGAGACCGTCACTGGCTGGCGACTGCGCATCATACCGTTGCCTGGACGTTCGTGCTTCGAGGGGAATGGAATGAGGCCAGGGAGGCGAATCAGCGAAGCGTAGAGCTGGAGCCCCTCGACCCACGGGTGTTGATGCAGCGGGTGATTCTGGAGAGCCAGTGCGGAAATCGGTCTGAGGCCGAAGTCTATCTGGAGCGATTGGAATCGGTGGTCCTGGGATACGAGGCTGGGCCTACTACTGCAAACAGTTGCCTAGCTTTTACGTCCCCGCTGGCCCGGACCATCTTGGGCTCAGTCAGGCGTCCTGAGGTGGGCGAGGCCGCCATCGCAGGCGTTCTTTCGTCGCCCGCAGCGACTCCGTTCTTTTCAACCTGGGCGAGGATCGGCGCCTCCTTGCTGGCCGTCTTGAATGACGATACCGAGTCAGCAGGTGAGCTATACACCGCACTGAAGCCATTGGCCGGCATCGCGGCTGTCAATTTCAATCTGGACCGTGCCCTCGGGCTTCTGGCCGGTTGCTTGGGCGATCTGGATTCCGCTGTAGGCCACTTCAAGAACGCAGACGGCTTCTACCGGAGAGCAGGGTTCCGACCTGAATTGGCTTGGACGTGTCTCGACCATTCCGCAGCCCTGACAAGGCGTGATGCGCCGGGCGACCGCGACACCGCCGTGACGATCTTGGACGAAGCCCGATCCATAGCCACCGAACTGGGGATGACTCCCTTGGTGGACAAAGCCGCTGAACTTCAAGAGCGGTCGGTATCCAAGCCAGCAACGGGCCCTGCTTACCCCAGCGGTCTTACTCAAAGAGAAGTTGAAGTGCTTTCGCTAATAGCCCACGGAAAGACCAACCGTGAGATCGCCATAGAATTGGTCCTCAGCGAACGGACGGTGCAACGCCATATCTCCAACATCTATTCCAAGATACAGGTCAGAAACAGGGCAGAAGCAACTACATTCGCCCTAAGACACCTCACCTCCTAAAGCACAAGCTATTCCCTCCGCGCGTCCGCCTCCACCATGGGCATATATGCCCACCTTTTCTACCCAATCTAAATGGGCATTTCTGCCGACGTTTGTCTCCGTCAGCCCGGCTATAGTCCGTGCCAGACGTCGTTAAGACGTCTTTGGGCGCCTGCCCTGGGGCGAAGACGGTGCACTGTCTTTGTCCCGCCATTGGAGAAAAACGGAAATAAACATGGAGACCAATATGACTTACCTAAAATCAGGTGTCACGATCCGAATCATAGTTGTTCTGTTTGCCGTTATGGGTTCGTTCTTGGTGTGGCAAGCCGTGGTTGCCGACCGGGTCGAAGAGTCCCCACCAAGTTACGGCTCGACTATAAACCTTCCGGAAGTTGATTTCCGGGTAATGGGAAACGAAGTGAGTTTGACTGTGCCTGTTGACCGAGCAGAACTCCAGGCGCTGCTGGATTCGCTCTATCCTGAGTCGGACTACGCCGCTCCGTCAAGCATCGGTTTGAGCTTCGACTACGGGCTAGTGTCAGACATACCTGGCGCGGGTGTTTTTGGACTTGGGCCTTCCAACCGCATGTTTGCCTTTGCCATCGCGAGCGATGGAGGTGCCAGGCCTGAAATCGTTAGCCTAGGCGCTTGGCGCAACGACCCCGTTACGAATGCAGCTTACCTAACTCATTTGGGAGTATCAAGCAAACCGGCGAACATCAAGGTCAACATCGAGCATGACAACGATATCCTGAGATTCAAGTTTGACGTGCGAGATGAAAATCTTCGCATAAAGCTACGGGCCGAAGGCCCCGCCGTTATGGTTGGCCGGACCTTCAGTAACCCGATTCCTATCTCCAACCGAACGACCGATCTGAGGGCCAACGTTGTCCAGCAATTTGATTTCGCGCCCTGTGACGAAGGGTCTGTTCACCTCAGCGGTGATCTAAAGACTTCCGCGGGAACTCTCAATTTGCCTGGCAAGGTTGCCAGTTGTCAGATACGGCGTTGGAGGGAAATACACGTAGATATCTTGGATTAAGGGCGGACGGGGCCGCAGGTCCGATCGCTAGGCAAGATGCCCCGGTTTAGTCGACCGGGGCATTTTCGATTCGTGTAACTAGTGTCGCCTAGTTATCCGCCCGCCTAAATCTACGCCTGCACGCTAGCAGGGGAGGAGCACCATACCACGCGAGCCGAAAGCGGCGTGGATTTGATTAACGAAACGCCCTAGACCCAAGATGAGCCTGAGGAGTCTGAACCGTGTTTCGAGTGGAGACGGGTGAGAGTGGAACTCGGCCTGGAACACGGGTTGACGGTGCTGGTGGCTACCGCATCAAGCCGATATTACCCAACAAATCCGTCGTCAGCAGGAACGTGGGGCTAACCCGGGCAACAAGGGTTGTCAACTACGTCACCCCTGAGGAGGTCCGGCAGATCGAGAGCGCAGCTCTGGGGAGTCCCCGTAAGGGTGAACGGGACGGGCTCCTAGTCCGCGTCTTATTTCATCCAGACCACGGACAGCTCAACACGCTTGTGTTCCTTCAAGCTCCTGACGACGAGGAAACCATGAAACTGCTCGCCATGGTCGTCGCGAAACGTCCAGGCGCTCAAGGCGACTGCCGGGGTGCCAGCTTGATCTTCCAGATGCCACCCTCTCCCTAGGAGTCGCTCCCGGTAGTGTTCTTCCAGGATGCCAGGAGCCTTGTCGGTGATCAGATAGGCTTGGAAACTGAACTCCAGCAGCGAGCCGAGATCGATGTCCCCGCCAGTCGACCTACTTCTGAACTCTTTAGCGTACTTGAGCCCGGCGGGTGGCGCGATGTCTGGCAGATAGGGCTCGTAGTTCTCTTCAGGCTTGGGAGGCCGCTGAAGGAACTCTTCCAGGTGGGCTGGCAACTGGTACGGCGAAAAAGAAAACGTGGGCGTCGCCGTTGCCGTAGAGGCCGATCTTTCCGATGCTTGCTGGCCGGGGTTTTCGGCGAATGGACAGCCGGGTTCGGTACCCCATGCCAGGATTGGAAAACCGAGCCGCCACTCTCCTTGCTCCCGCACCAATGGGAAAGGGAAAGCGTAGGCAAAACCCGATGCAATACCCGGTAGGTTACCTTCGGCCTTTGGGTTACCTTCGGGCGGATCTAACAGGGCCAGTTGCATCAAAGCTCTGGACGGGTCCTCCAAGTCCAAGAAGACACTCCTAACCTCTATGTCAGGGAAGGCTCCTTCACCGCTCCACAAGGTCTCTTGCATCTGCTCGACGGTGCACCGCTCCCTGATATCGGCGATGAAAATCCCGTGGAGGGCAGCGGCACCATCCAGCGTTTGAGTTGACGCCGAGAAAGTATCCCACAGTTCTTGGGCAGCCTGTTTTAGGTCCTGGGCTGTCGACGAGGCTGGGCCAGGATTTGCTGTAGGCGTAGCTTCCTTACCGCATGCTGCAAGCAGCGCTAGCAGCGAGATCGTGAGTACCGCAATAGTGAACAGGCG
>JADFPD010000161.1 GCA_022562475.1 Chloroflexota bacterium
GATGGGCACCAGTTGGTGCCCCGCCCGAATGCTACCCCAATTGCCACTCTGGACAGCCGGCCCCGGAAGCGGATCGGGGCTCTGAGGATCGAAGCTCCACAAGTGATAGTTGCCGTTTTCCGGTTCCCAGTCGAGTACATAACCCCCGATCGGAATCAGCTGTTGCCCCTCGCGGACTGTACTCCACGTTCCGCTTTGCAAAGGCGGCGACGAGACAAACTCGGAGCTTTGAGGATCGAAGTTCCATAGCCCGTAGGAGCCGCTGTGGGGAACCCAGTCGAGAAGGTAGTTCGCGAGAGTAACCAGCTGATGTCCCTCGGTAAAGTCGTACCATGTCCCTTCTTTCACAGGATGACCAGGCAGTGGGTCACTTGCGGTCGGTTCGAGATTCCACAGCCGATATGGCGAGGAGAGTAAGCCCGGGTCCCAGTCGAAAACGTAAGAACCGATGGGCGCCAGGTGGTGCCCCGCCTGAATGCTGCTCCACTTGCCCCTCTGGACGGGCGCCCCCGGAAGTGGATCTGATCTCTGAGGATCGAAGCTCCAGAGGCGATAGGAGCCGTCAGGTTCCCAGTCGATCACAAAGCTGTATGGTGCGGTTTCCATCGTCTGACCTCTTCGGAGTGGTGTTTGGTGCTAGGCTGGTTGGTCTAGAGGAGGTTGAATGAGCCGAAGGTTACCACAGTTGCCGCATATAAAGATAAAGCAGGGTAAATCGGGGGGAATTGGGGCATCCGTTTGGGGTTGGCCCACCAAACCGGCTCCCCTTGCCTGATCCGAGCCTTTTAACTGCACTGGGTAGCCAGAACCCGAAATGCGCCTCTTCCACGGTTGACGCAGGGAGACTTTGTCATACGCCATTCAACCGCTTATTTTTCCTCTGGCAAGAAAACCGATATATAGGTGACAAGCGCTCAACCTGAGAGAAGCGAAGGGTCTCGTTGTTCTCGGACAGTGTCGCCGTATTGGCAAATAGATTCTTCGGCTGACGCCTCAGAATGACAGGCATGAGATCTGGCTCAAGAGGCGCGGTTGAGATTTATCCGAGATTTTTTATATTTTAATCAAAGATATACTCGAGACAACAAAAATGGACCGGCCCTTCCGGCGAAGGACCGGTCCATTTACTTTTTCACTCTAAGGTCTAAGCGTTTCCGTCGTCTTTCCCGCCGGCCGTGGTCTGCTTTTCCGCCTCTTCTTTCTCGTCTTCACCCATCAGGGCCGTCTTGAACGTGCGTATTCCCTTGCCCATGGATGTGCCGATCTCGGGCAGGCGGCGGGCGCCAAAGATCAAGAGAATCACGACCACGATGATCGCCAGCTCAGGTATTCCTAAAGGCCCAACTCTCATGTCTCTTCCTCCCGCTATCGGCGGCGTGGCCCTTGTGGCGGGCCGATGCTTCTAACCCATTGAATATTAGCAGATACCGTCTGGCAGGACAATGATTCACGCCTGTTTGGCCACGCATGGAAAGCGATGCTGCCCGTGGGCTCCGCAGAATGGGTAAGCGGCGCACGATCACAGTGATAGGCACAGACTATCGGAGTGATATATATTGTATAGACCAGGTACCAACGCTATAATCCTTTCTTACGTTGAAAACCGTTGCGCCTGGACACGCGTGCCGGCGGCCGTGCATAACATAACCCGCAGGTGGAGATGGAATCGAACTACGACTTGGTGGTGATCGGCTCAGGGCCGGGCGGCTACGTGGCTGCGATCCGGGCCGGACAATTGGGCCTGAAAACGGCCATCATCGAAAAAGAGGAGCTGGGCGGAGTGTGCCTGAACTGGGGTTGCATCCCCAGCAAATCCCTGCTCAAGAACGCTGAGATAGTGTCCTATTTCAAACGGGCCGACGAATTTGGCCTGAAGATGGACAATTTCCATGCCGACTATTCAGTGGCCATCGACCGCAGCCGAAAGGTTGTCGACCGGAACACCAAGGGCGTGGCCTTCCTGCTGGACAAGAACAAGGTCGACCACATCCAGGGCGCAGGCAAGATCATCGGCGCCGGCCGGGTGGAAGTGGCGCCTGCCGCGGACGCGCCCGGTGTTGAATCGAACGTGATCGAGGCCAAGAACATCATAATCGCCACTGGGGCCCGGCCTCGGAGTATCCCGCCCCTCCCCATCGACGGCGACAAGATTATCACCAGCCGCGAGTCCATAGTGCTGAGCGAGCTGCCATCCTCGATAGTGATCGTCGGCGGCGGGGCTATCGGAGTGGAGTTTGCCTACATCTATAAGATGTACGGCGTGCAGGTCACAATCGTCGAGATGCTGCCCCGTTTGGTCCCCACCGAAGACGAAGACATCAGCGCCCAATTGGAGCGGGCCTTCAAGCGGGCCCGCATCGACTTTCTGACCGGCGCCGCGGTCACCGGCGTTGATACCTCGGGGCCTGGAGTGACGGTCGCCGTTGACCAAGACGGCGCTGCCCAGACCCTGGAGTGCGATAAAGTTCTGGTGGCCATCGGTGTCCAGCCCAACGTGGAAGACCTGGGTTTGGAGACCGTTGGCATCGCAACGGGCCGTACCGGAATCATAGTGGATGAAAAGATGTCCACCAATGTAGCCGGCATATATGCCATCGGCGACGTCAACGGCAAGTTGCCGCTGGCCCACGTCGCGTCTGCCCAGGCGATGGTTGCCGTTGAGACCATCGCGGGACTGGAGACCCAACCGTTGGACTATACCTACATGCCCAAAGCCACCTATTGCATGCCTCAGATCGCCAGCTTCGGCCTGACTGAAGCCCAGGCCAGGGAGGAGGGCAAAGAAATCAATGTGGGGACGTTCAACGTTCAGGCCAACGGCAAGGCCCTGGCCATGGGAGAGAATTTCGGCTTGGTGAAATTGGTGGTCGATGCAAAACACGGGGAATTGCTGGGCGGCCATATGATCGGCCCCGAGGTAACCGAGTTGCTGGGCGAACTGTCCATGACCCGGATGCTGGAGGGCACGGTCCTTGAACTGGGCTTAGCTGTGCACGCCCACCCTTCCATCTCGGAGATTCTGAAGGAGGCTGCGTTGAGCGCCCAAGGCCGGACGATCCATATGTAGCCCTCTCATCTAACAGACATAACGTTTACAATAGCCGCATGGTCTAATTTCCTATATGGGATCCATTCGGCCGGCGGATGACTCAGGACCGAGACACAATAACGGCGCCACCCGCGCCCGGGAGAACAAGAGGCAAGGAGCGGACCAAATGGGGCTGGGAACGTATGATTTCGCATTAGCGATCGGCGGCGAAGCGGGACAGGGCATCGCCACGCCGGGAGATATCCTGGCGCGAATCATCGTCCGCCGTGGTTTGCACCTGGTCACCTATAACGCCTACCAGTCCATCGTCCGGGGCGGTCATATCTTCTTGACCATGCGCATCAGCGATGCCGAGATCCACAACCACGGCGACAAACTGGACCTGCTCATGTGCCTTAACCAAGACACCATGGACCGGCACCAGCGCCTGATGGGACCGGACACTCGGATCATCTACAACAGCGACAACATCACCCCCGGCACTGAAGACAAAGGCGCGGACCTCTGCGGCTTGCCGGTGGGAGACCTGACCCAGAGCAGGAACCGGTTGGTCCAGAATACGGTGGGCATGGCAGCGGTCTCGTTCCTGATGGGCATCGATTTCTCCGTTCTGGAAGAGAGTTTGACGCTTCGGTTCCAGCGGCGCGGCCTGGAGATGGTTGACGAGAACGTCAAGGTCGCCAGGGCCGGTTACGACTATGCTAAAGAGCATTTCCGGGCCTTCGATCAGTCGCCGCCCGTTGGAGAAAAGCCGCTGGCCGTTTGGTCGGGCAACGAGGCCCTGGCCATGGGCGGGGCTGCGGCGGGGGTCAAGTTCTATGCCGCATACCCGATGAGCCCGGCGACCGGTGTCCTGCACTGGATGGCCAATAATGCCCGGAACCTGGGAATAATGGT
>JADFPD010000090.1 GCA_022562475.1 Chloroflexota bacterium
TGCTGGGAGTTTTGGTGGACCTGGTCCAGCGCCTGCGCCAGTTGCCCAGCCTGACCACTGCCGGCTCATGAACCGGCCGCTCTCGGCGGCGGTGGATCTTTAACGGACGCATAGGCACATTGTGAACGATATATTCTGTTGCTCTGAGTACCGGCTTGATTTCTAAGCGCTCGATTTTTCTGCTGCTTCTGGTCTTGATGCCCTTTTTGATCGCGGCGTGCAGCGACACGTCCTCCTCATTGGGTCAATACCACGAGGGCCGGATCCTGCTGTTGAACGTTTTGGAGATGGACCGCACCGACGAACTCCTCTACTCGACCATCGACCCGCAAGATGTGATTCGCAAATGGCGGATCCGGCCCGCCAAAGAAGGTCATGAACTGCTGTTGATGCGCTTCAAGGTGGAGAACCATGTTGCGGTGAACGCGGTGGTCGTGGCCGACGAGCAGGCGGCGGTGATTGAGGGCTTTTTCCAGGACGACTACCGGCCGATCAGCGTCAGCGGCACGGTATTTTTGGACCAGCGTGGCCAGGGGAATGGGTCGGTGACCTTGGAGGCCGGCGAGTGCACGGACCACGCCCGGGTGGTCGTGAACGCAGGGACCAATGTCCAGTGGACCAACGCCGGAGACACCGGTTCAGCGATCCAGTTCGGCCCCGGTGTTTTGCCTGATCTGGGTGACAAACTTATCGAGATTGCGCCGGGAGGATCGGTCTCCCATCGATTCAACCAACCGGGGACATTCGATTACCAGTGCAGCGGTGGCGACGGCCCTGCCCAACAGGCACAGATATTGGTGGAGGCGGCCGACTCGGTCCGAGGGAAGAAGGAAAACAATATCCTGTTCCTCGAGGGCTCTTTCAATCTGCCCAAAGATACCTCCCTTGACGGCTGGATGATCTTCGAGATCCCCATAGGCACCAAGATCAGGATCTTGCGCTGGCGGGCCGGAGACAGCATCACCATCCGGTTCTAGGCGGTTTTCGATAATTCGGCAGCGGTCTTTCCGGAAACCCTTCCTACCTCCTTGGAATCTTCCATAACGGGCTGCCCTCTCCCCGCCATATCCCCCGGCGGCGGGTTAGAATCTAGGTCAAATCCTAGAGGGAGCGTTTGTCGATGCGCCCTATGCGCCGTTATCTGGACATGTTGATTTACGGCGGGGAGAGAAGAGTGGCGCCGGGCGCTCCGCCGCCGGTGTGGCGGTTACTGTTCCACATCGCCGCCGGGTCATCCATCCCATTGGCCGCCATCTTCATTCCCGAGACGGCCATGATCTGGGCACTGGCGGTGCTGGCCGCCCAAAGTTTGGTCTTGGACTTGGTCCGGTTCCGGGTCGGCTGGCTGAACGCGCTTTTCATGCGCTGGATGGCGCCGCTCTTGAAACAGGACGAGGCGGCGCATATCACCGGGGCCACCTACATGCTCATCGCTGCCCTGATCGTTTTCGTGCTCTACGGGAAGGAGGTGGGCATACCAGTCATGTTCTTCCTGTCGCTGGGCGACCCAGCGGCGGCGATGGTGGGCCGGCGCATGCCCGGCCCTAGGATATTGGGCAAGTCTCCAGGGGGAACAGCGGCATTCATTGCCGTTGGGGCCGGCGCAGTGGCGGTCTTGGTCGCGGCCAACGGCATCGACCACCATTGGGCGCTATGGGTGGGGGCCGGGGTGGCCGGAGTGGCGGAACTGGCTTCGGTGCCGCCGGATGACAATCTGGCCATACCGCTGCTGGCGGGCACGGCCATGTTCTTCATGGGAGTGTGAGTTAAGCAAACGGGTTCTTCGAAACCTTTGATATGAACGGGTTTCGGGTGTTGCCAGGACTGCTGTATCCGTTCCTGGTGAGCCCGTCGAACCACCGCTAGGGTTAAGGCCAGTCTCTACTGTAAGCGCGGACTGCGCGGGCCCTTCGACAGGTCCCCCGATGCATCGGGGAGACTCGCGACATTCGTCCGAGCTCAGGACGAACTGGGAAATTCCCTCCATCTATTCGTGGAATCATTCTGCGGCAGGATGCCGGAGCACATGCTCAAGCGCCTGTTAGGCAGCCCCGTCGAACTCTACTACTTCCGCCTGTTCCCGCTGGAATTTGATGTAGGCCTGCTTGGTCATCAATGGCCGGTGATGGGCTTTTACTTCTTTGGCCCGCTTGGCGCCGTCGGCCAGCAGATCGATAACCACCATAGCCATGATCTTGGCCGGCACGATCACCGCCGTTTCATAGTCGGTGATCACGTACTCCTTGCTGTGTCCCGGACCGACGGCGCCGGAGGCGTAGGGATGGCAGGCCGGTATGAGGTGGCTCAGGTCTCCCATGTCGGTGGAGCCGCCCCGGTTGCGCCGTGCCGGCATCACCAGCGTGGCCTGTTCACCCAGCAGGCCGACCGCGGTCCGCCGGAAGATGTCCTGCAGTTTGGAGTCGTGCCGCATGGGCAGATAACCAGGGATGGTGGTGATGTTCACCGATGCGCCGACGGCCAGGGCCCCGGCTTTGAAACAACGGTCCACCGCTCTGGAGTTTTCCACCACCACCTTGGGAGTGGATGAACGGACACGCCATTCTAGCCTCACGTCTGAGGGGACCGCACTGACCGCCTCGCCGCCCTTGGTCATGATGCCGTGGATGCGGACGGTGTCATCGGCCCGGTGGGTCTCCCGGAGAGCGTTGATGGCCTGGATGGCGAATGAGGCCGCGTTCAAGGCATTGACGCCCCTGTGGGGCAGGCTGCCGGCATGGGCCCCGACCCCGGTGTAGCGGACGAACTTCACTACATGGCCGTTACTGGTGCCGCCCATCGCGAATTTCCGTTCGCCCATGTCGCTGGCGGTGTGGCACATCATGGCGATGTCCACGTCGTCGAACTCGCCCAGCCGGATCAGTTCCTGCTTGCCGCCCAAGAATTCCAACTTTCCCTGGTCCCGCATCTCCAGCCGTTGCTCGACCTCGATGAATTCCTCGGCGGGCACGGCGAAGGGCACGATCACTCCGGAGAGTTGGGCAACCACCTCAGGTGTCAGCAGACCCATGGTGGCCCCCAGCATCATGCCTATCTGGCAATGGTGGCCACAGGCATGGGCCGCCCCGGTGTCAGGGTCGGCGTTGGGGTGCTCGGTCACCACCAAGGAGTCCAGTTCTCCGATCACGGCCACGGTTGGGCCTGGGCCCGCTCCGCCCGGGATGCGGCCTTTCAGTCCGGTGAGGGCCAGTCCGCTTTCGTGCTGGACACCCAATTCTTGGAACTTCTGTGACACCAGTTGGGCCGTCTTGGTCTCGCGGAATCCGGCCTCGGGGTTGGCCAGAACCTGCTGGGCCAGGCCCACGATCTCCTTCTTGCGTTTCTCGATGGTCTCGCAGGCGCGCTTCTGGAGTTCTTCGACTGAAAGTGTAGGTGTTGTCATGGTTTAGTCGGCTTCGCTCGATATAGTAGGTGGTGTCATGGTTCAGTCGCTCTTGAAGGTCTCTTCGGAGGCGAGGTCTCGCATGAACTTCAGGTATTCGCGGATAGACATGTCCGGGCGCTGCCCCCCGGCGATGTTGTTGCCGACGGAGGCATCGTCCCCAAGCAGGTCGATCGCGGTGTAGGCGAGGGCTTTGGCCCCCTTGATCACCGCCAAGGCGTAGTCCTCGATCACGTAGTTCGCGCCGTGGCCCAGGCCGGTGGCGCCGCCCACGTAAGGGTGGATGACCGGCATCAAATGGCTGATGTCGCCCATGTCGGTGGAGCCACCCCGGTGTTCCACGTAACCGACGTTCTCTTCGCCCACCAAGACGGCGGCGTTGGCCCTGAAGACCTCGGCCATGGCCTTGTTCTGCTGCAGGGGCAGGTATCCGGGGATGGTTTGAATCTTTACCTGGGCGCCCACCGCCATGGCCCCGGCTTTAAGCGCCCGGTCCACTTTCTTGTTAGCGTCCATGAGGGCCTCGATGGTGCGGCCCCGGACGAAGGTCTCCATCCGCACGTCGGCCGGCACCGCGCTGACCGCTTCCCCGCCCTTGGTGATGATGGGATGGACGCGGATGCTGTCCTCGTCCCGGAAGGTCTCGCGGTTGAAGTTGATGGCGGTCATGGCCATCATGGCGGCGTTCAGGGCGTTGATGCCCAGGTGGGGAGCGCCACCGGCGTGGGAGGCCCGGCCGATGAACTGGATGCGTTTGGCCACGCTCCCGTTGTTGGTGTTGCTGATGCACATCAGCTTTTCGGCGGGGTTGCTGGTGGTGTGGAGCATCATGGCCAGGTGGACGTCGTCGAACTCTCCTAGCCTGACCATTTCCGGTTTGCCGCCCAAGAACTCGATCTTGCCCGCCCGGCGCAGGCCGTCCCGGTATTCGATCTCGATATATTCTTCGGCGGGCACCGCCATGAAGGCGATGCGCCCTGCCAGGTGATCAAGGACGCCGGAATCTGTGAGCGCCGTGGCCGCGCCCAGCATCATTGCTATCTGGCAGTGGTGCCCGCAGGCGTGCGCCGCGCCCGTGTCCGGGTCGGCATGGGGGTGATCGGAGACGATCAGCGAGTCCATCTCACCCAGTATGGCCAGGGTTGGGCCGGGGGAAGTACCGGACGCGTCGGCCCGGACCCCGGTCACGGCCATTCCGCTCCTGGGCTGCATGCCCAAAGCGGCGAACTGCTCGGCCACCAATCTGGCGGTCTTGAGTTCGCGGAACCCGGGCTCGGGGTTCTTGAGTATCGTCTTGGCTATGGCGGTCAGTTCATCGGCTTTGGAGTCGATGACCTCCGCCGCACGCCGTTTCAGGTCCTCTTTCGAGGGCATTGGGCATTCTCCGGATGCGCCGCCTTCCAATCGGGATACCCATCAGCCTCGGAAGCGGCGCTTTTGCGAACGGGTTTGATTGTAACAAAGGCAGCCTGGCATGGGTATCCCGGAGTGTATAATGGCCGGGCCGTGGGTCACCTCTGATCTAGGCTCAATTTTCATCTCAGTTCATCGCCCACGAACGCCCTTATGAAGATAATAATCGCCCCCCAGGGATTCAAAGGCGGCATCTCTGGTCTGGAGGCCGCCCGGGCCATCGCCCGGGGGGTCTTAAAAGCCGCTCCGGATGCCGAGACGGTGTTGCTTCCCGTGGCCGACGGCGGCGACGGGACGCTGCACGCCCTGGTGGACGCAACCGGCGGCGAGATCTTCACCAGCACGGTGACTGGGCCGATCAACCAGCAGGTGGAGGCCCAATGGGGCGTAATGGGCGACGGCCGGACCGTGGTGATCGAGATGGCCAGGGCCTCGGGGTTGGCCATGGTGCCGCCCCGCCGGCGCAACCCAACGGTGACCACCACCCTGGGCACCGGTCAGATATTGAAAGAGGCTTTGGAGCGCGGTTTCGACCGCGTGATCGTCGGACTGGGCGGCAGCGCCACCAACGACGGCGGCGCCGGCATGGCCACCGCCCTGGGCGCCAGGTTCCTGGACTCCTCGGGCAACGCCCTGCCGACCGGCGGCGCCGCCCTGGCCCGCCTGGACCGCATCGACATATCGGGGCTGCTGGAGCGCATCTCCGGAGCCGAGATCATAGCCGCCACCGACGTGACTAATCCTCTGTGCGGGCCAAACGGCGCATCGGTGGTCTACGGCCCCCAAAAAGGGGCGTCGCAAGAGGTGGTCGCCGAACTGGACGCCGCCCTGCAGAACTTCGCCCAAGTTGTACAAAGGGATACCGGACACGACGTTTTGGACATTCCCGGCGCCGGAGCGGCCGGAGGTCTCGGAGCGGGTCTGGTCGCCTTTGCCGGGGCCAAGATACAGTCGGGCATCGACATGGTCTGCCAGGTGCTGGACTTTGACCGTCATCTAGCCGGGGCCGACTTGGTGATCACCGGCGAGGGCCGGGCCGACCGGTCAACGGTGTTCGATAAAGCGCCGGTGGGCGTCGCCCGGCATGCCAAGGCCCACGGCGTGCCCACCGTGCTTCTGGCGGGCAGTCTGGGCGAGGGGCACGAAGAACTGTACAACCACGGTGTGGCGTCGGTGATCTGCATCTCAGACGGCGCCATGAGCTTCGAAAGAGCCCTCAGCCGGACCGGCGAGATGCTGGAGGGGACGGCGGAACGCGCGGTGCGGTTGTTCCTGCTCAGCCCTTAAACTATCCGCTCTTTGGCGAACCCCACTACTTGGGCGGAGAGTTCGATCGACCGCGCTGCGTCGATCTCGTCGAAAGCTTCAGAACAGGTGCCGCTGGGCAGGAACTCGGGGTAGCGGGTGATGTAGTGGTACTTGTCCAACTGCCGGGCTTCCGCCTTCACGGTGTCGAACATCATGTCGAATAGCTTGGCGTCCTCGCATAGGTCCAGTAGAGAGTGCCCCCAGACGTCTTCGACTCGTTTGTGGTACAGATAGGCCTTGACGGCCTTTTCGGCCGCCTGCTGTCCCATGAAGCAAGCCAGGTTGTGCCGGCCGCCCTCTTTGAGAAATTTGGCGTCATCCAAGTCTTGTTCGGCCTGGCGCATCCAGCGGGCGCCCTCCGCCAGGTAATCAGGCATTGTTAAATATCTCCCGTCCTTCGCGGCAGGCCTTGGCCAATGCCGGCAGTTTCTCCCGCATCTCCTCAAACTCCGCCGGAGTGTAGACCAGGGTGTCTACCTCCACCGAACTCGGCAGGTGGTACGAGAAGAAATCGGCGCGCCGTCCGAAGGAATATTCGGTTTTGTGGACGATGACCAACTCGATCTTGGTGTCCGGTTTGTAGTCTCCGGCAGCCATGTCCCCAACCAAGATGACTTTCTCCACGCCAAGTATGGGAATCATCTCTTCGATGGCTTCCAGGTCCCGCTCCAGCATCTGTTTGCGGAACTCGCTAAATCCAACGCGCATCGGCATGGGTTTTACCTTTTTCTGGGGGTTAGTTTTGAATCGAACGGCGCCAAGAGTATGTCACCCTGAGTTAAGCGAAGGGTCTGCCAAGGTTTTGATTGGAGGATTCTTCCCCGACGCGTCGGGACCGCCTCAGAATGACAGTATGAAGGCAGAGCGCCCGTCCAGGGAGAAGGAATCGTACCGCCTTCTCAGACGGAGTTTTAGCCCAAGATGACCATGTGGACTTCTTTGGGTCCGTGGACGCCTTCCACGATGGTCATCTCGATGTCGGCGGTGCGGCTGGGTCCGGTGATGAAGTTAAGGTAACTGCCCATCTCGCCGCCCCGCTGATGATACTCCAGCCGCCGCAACAAGAACAGGTCGTCCAACGACTCCAACACCTCCTCTGGGCGCACCAACGCGATGTGGACCGGTGGGACCAAGGAGACGAGGCGGCTGAGTCCGCGGCGGGGCAAGATGATCAACGACCCGGTCTCGGCCAGAGCGTAGTCGGCCCCCGTGATGCCGATCCCGGCTTGCCGTATCTCCTCGCGCAACGCTTCCCGCGTGTTCGCTTCGTCCCGGAGCACGGTGGTTACCTTCAGTCCCAGGTTGGTCAGCGCGGCGTCAACGGGCACCTGGTCGAAAACATCCTGGGCGGAACGGACGATATTGGTGGCGCCGGACTCGCGGGCTACGGACTCGATATACCCGATGGCCTCTTCCACTCCAGACGCCCGGTGCACCTTCCAGCCGCCCAAGGCGGCCATCTCGGCCAGTTTGTCCAGTAGGGCTGGCAGGTTTTCTTCCAGCCTTCGGCGTATCTGGGCGGCCTGGTCTTCCAGTTCCGCCTGGGTTTCGGTCAGCCTTGGGTAGGGTTCGGCCGGCGGGACATCCTCGCGGCCCAGGGCCTGGCGCACGGACTGAAGGAATTCCGCTTTTGGCACGCCCAATGTTTCGTTGGTCTCAGGAGTCGTCACGGGACAACTCCTTTTGCCAGACTTCGTGGAATGTCTGCTTGGGCAGGGTGGGCAGGTCCCTGGACCGGGTCCATTTGGACAGAGGCGGTAGAGGAGCATTTTTGATCCATTTCCCGTCCTTGGACAGCGGGGAGAAGAATGGAATGAATCGCTCCGCTTTCTGCAGGAACCGCCCGCATCTCACGGCCAGGCGCAGCAATCGGGGACTGCTCATCAACATGGCGTAAAGCCGGGCGACGGTCCGTTCGGCCGCCTTCGCCGAGCGCTGGCTTTTGTCGGGGCTCTCGGCGGACTTGTGTCTCAGGTCCAAGAGCATCCTGGGTATGTCGATCTTGACCGGGCAGACTTCCCGGCAGGCGCCACAGAGGCTGGAGGCCTGGGGCAGTTCCTTCGCCTGTTTCAGGCCGATCAACATGGGCGAGACCACCGCCCCGATGGGGCCGGGATAGACCCAACCGTAGGCGTGGCCTCCGATCCGCTGATAGACCGGGCAGATGTTCAGGCAAGCCCCGCACCGGATGCAATTGAGCGCCTCCCGTAGCGCCGGGTCGGCCAGCATCCGGGAGCGGCCGTTGTCCACCAGGACGAGATGAAATTCCTCGGGGCCGTCCTCGTCGTCGGAGCGCCGGGGGCCGGTGATCATGCTCACGTAGCTGGTGATGCGCTGGCCGGTGGCGGAACGGGGCAGCAGCCGGAGGAAGACGGCCAGGTCTTGCATGGAGGGAATCACCTTCTCCATGCCCGTTATGCCGATGTGTATCCGGGGGGCCGATGTGCAGAGACGGCCGTTGCCCTCGTTGGTGATGATCACCAGAGTCCCGGTCTCGGCCACTACGAAGTTTGCCCCACTGATGCCCAGGTCGGCCTCCATGAACTTGTCCCGCAGCACCGTCCGGGCCGTGGCGGCCATGTGGAAGATATCCTCGTCGTAGGGGATGCCCAGCTTCTCGGTGAATAGCTCGGCTACGTCCTCTTTGGATTTGTGCAGCGCGGGGGCCACCAGGTGGGAAGGGGTCTCTTTGGCCAGTTGGATGATGTACTCGCCAAGGTCGGTCTCCCAGACCTCCACGCCTATGGCTTCCAATACCGGGTTCAGTTCCAGTTCCTCGGACACCATACTCTTGCTCTTGGTGGCGACCTTCACGTTCCGGGTGCGGGCGATATGGGCGACGATCTCGTTCGCCTGGCTGGCGTCATTGGCGAAATGAAGCTGCCCCCCGGCCGCGGTGACGTTGGTGTAGAGCAGGTCCAGGTAATAATCGAGGTGCTCGATGGTGTGGACCTTGATGTCACGGCCCTGTTGCCGCCACTGCTCCCATACCTCGGGGGTAACTTCATCGATGGCGCTGATACGGGCGACGTCGAACCCGGAGCCCACGCGGTCCAAAGCACGGCGCAGTTTGGGGTTTTTCATGGCCGCGGCCGACGCCGCGAAGAATTGCTCTGTTTTTATCTCGGGCAAACCGTCTGACTCCTATTCATACTGATTACTGGGAGTCCGGGTCCAGTATCTGGGCCAGGTGCCGGACCTTAACGTCCGACCCCTGACGGTTCAAGGCCCCGCCGATGTTCATCAGGCAGCTCATATCGCAGGACACCAGGGTTTCGGCGCCGCTGGCCTGCACGTTGGCGATCTTATCGGCCACCATTCCCTCTGAGATGTGGGGGAATTTCACGGAGAAAGCGCCGCCAAAGCCGCAGCAGACCTCGGCCCCCTCCAATTCCTTCTCCTCAAGTCCCGGGACCGAGAAGAGCAATTTCTTCGGTTCCGATTTCACGCCCAACTCGCGGAGCTGGTGGCAACTGGGGTGGTAGGCGGCCGTTCCCTGGTGGGTGGCACCGCAGGCGGCAGCGTCCTCCACCTTAAGGACCTTCACCAGGAATTCGGAAAATTCGAATGTCTTGGCAGCCAGGGCCTTGGCCTCCGATAGCAGTTCAGGATCGTCGGAGAAAAGTTCCAGATAGAAGACGCGCAGCGTGGCGGCGCAAGAGCCCGACGGCACAACGACGTACTCGCTATCTCGAAACTGTTCCAAGACCCGTTTGGCCAGCTTGCGGGCTTCTTTGTTGAACCCAGTGTTATAGACGGGTTGGCCGCAGCAGGTCTGTTCCTGGGGGAAGCCGACGGCGACATCCAGCCGCCGCAGCACCTTGACCACGCTGACACCGACCTCGGGGTATAACTGGTCGACGATGCAGGTGACGAAAAGATCGGCGGTGATGTTGGCGTCTTGGGTCAAAGGGCTTACTCCCGTATCTAGCTTCGCGAAGCGTACCAGAGGCGTGAGTAGGTGGCAACTTTGGGGCTGAAAATCACTTCAGCCGGCCGTGTTGGCAGTTCGGTCCAGTCAAGGTTTTGGCCCTAAGTCATCGGGCCAATCTGCTCGGAATAGGAGTAAAATGCTCGCAACGGGCGCCAAATACATCCCTAAGGACCATGATGTACCTACCCAAACACTATGCCGTAACCGATCGGTCAAAGATGTTCGAGTTCATGCGGAGCAACAATTTCGGAATATTGTTCTCCCACACCGGCGACGAGCCCATGGCGAGCCACCTGCCCTTCATGACTGATGAAACCGGTGGAGAGGAGGGGTTAATCCTGGGACACATGGCCAAGGCCAACCCCCAGTGGCGTTACGCCGACGGCCAGCAGGTGCTGGTGGTCTTTCACGGTCCGCACACCTACGTTTCCCCAACCTGGTACCAGGAAGAAGATGTGGTGCCCACCTGGAACTACGTCGCGGTCCATGCCGCCGGCGTCTTCAGGGCGATCGAAGACCGGGACGGCTTGGAAGAGAGTGTCGGGCGTCTCTTGGACCAACACGAGGCATCCCAGCCCAAGCCCTGGCAGCAAGATTTCAGCACCGGCTACTCGGACCAAATGCTCAAACGCATCTCCGCCTTCGAGATAGAGATAACCTCGTTGCAAGGGAAGTGGAAGCTGAACCAGAACCACCCGGAGCACCGGCGCCGCCTGGTATCGGAGCAACTGAAAACCCTGGGCGGTGAGGCCAATCTTCAGATCGCCGGGTTGATGGACGAAGATATGTCCGGGTAACCGAGAGACGTTCACGTAATAACGCAGGGGCATCCCGATTCCACCGGGATGCCCCTGCGTTATTACGCCTACGACGGCTGCCGGGAATGCCTCGTAATACTGGGCTGCGTCAAGAATCCTTTTGCCCGTAAAAACATCATAAATATTGATAATAATAGCAAGATAATATCTTGTAAAGGAAATATAGATCAGTTGATTTAGACTCAACAGCAGGACCGGCCAGTATGAAAGAGCAAAACAGAATAGAAACGAACACTGATTCAACGTCCCATTCCACCCAAGGGAATACGGGACCTTTGGAGGATACGGAAGCCACGGACCCACAATCGGAAGAGTTGTCTCAGGCCACAGGATTTTCGTATCAGGCGGCGTACAACAATACGCCGGTAATGATGCACTCGATCGGAAAAAGCAAGAAATTGGTTTCCGTCAACCGGAATTGGCTTGAGGCCCTGGGGTACGAAGAGAGCGAGGTGATCGGCCGTGAGCCTACGGAGTTTTTGACCGAGGCGTCGCGGCGGTATTGCGAAGAGGTTGCCCGGCCCAGGTTTTTCGAGAATGGATTTTCAAAAAACATTTCTTATCAAATGTTGAAAAAGGACGGAGACGTGATCGACGTTCTTCTTTCATCCGTGGCGGAGACCGATGCAAACGGTCAGTTTGTTCGCAGCTACGCATATTTGGTCGATGTTAACGAACACCGGGCGCCGGATGAACTATTGCGGGAAATGTTATTGGTCGAAGACCGTAATCGAATGTCGCGGGGTCTCCACGAAACCGTGGAGCACTCGTTGATCGGCATCATGCTCCGGGCAGATAAGGTCGGGCAACTGATGGATTCAGACCCGTCGATGGCGCGGGCGGAATTGACGTCGGCCCACGCACTAGCAAAGGCCGGCCTGGAGCAGACCCGCCGCGCGGTGTGGGACCTCGAACCATTGGCGATAACATCCAGACACCTCCGGGATGTCATCTCCCGAGGCCTTTCCAGGCTTGAAGACGAAGGGATCAAGACCTCCTTGGCGGTGGATGAAGCAGGCCCCCACAAGATGGACGAGCGCAATAAATTGGCACTTATTCGCATCGTTCAGGAGGCGCTGAGCAACGTCAGGTTGCACTCCCGGGCTGATACGGTGAAAGTTCGGCTGTCCTACACCTCCTCCCAAGTTATTTTAGAGATCACGGATGACGGTGTGGGATTCGATCCATCGACGGCTCACAGTTCCATATCGCCGGCGAGCCGTGGGTTCGGTCTCGCAAACATGCGGGAGAGCGCTGCTTTGGCCGGCGGTTCTGTTGATGTGCAAAGCGCACCGGGATCGGGCACCAAGATCGAACTCTGTATCCCGTTCGAGCATTTTCCCGATCGAGGTCTCGTCGCGATCGGGAGGCCAGCGGATCGAGAGCATCCAGCCCTCACGAATCGGGAGCTGGAGGTGTTACAGATACTGGCCAACGGCGGCCGAAACAAAGAGATTGCCGCTGAGATGTTTGTGAGTCTTCACACCGTGAAGTTCCACATCGAAAACATGTATCGGAAACTAGATGTCCGGACCCGTGCTGAGCTGATTCGCGTGGCGACTCAGCGTGGTCTTCTGGACATTTAACTTCGTCGACCCAAGGGCTGGAACAGACGTAGGGGCACGGTCCCGATGGAATCGGGACCGTGCCCCTACGATTTTACTAGGACCAGACGCGTTTCCCGGCTACCCGGAAAGCACCACATCCAGGATCGCCACCCGGCCTTCGGCAACCGCGGCCAGGCCGTCTTTGATGGCGCCGGGCAGGCGTTTGGGGTCTTCCACGCGCTCTCCGTGGCCGCCGAATGGAGATCCCAACTCCTGATAGTCGGGACCGGGGATGTCCACTCCGTGGAAGATACCAGAATTGGCGGCATCTCCATCTGGATAGATAGACAGGTGCAGCCGCTTCATGGCCGCGTAGCTGGAATTGTTGAACACCACGATCATGATGGGCAGGTCGCTTTCCCTGGCCACGCCCAGCGCCTGGGTGATGGGGTTGTATAGCAGCGCGCCGTCGCCCATCAGGGCCACCACCGTGCGGTCGGGAGAGGCCAATTTCACGCCCAGGGCAGTGCCAAGACCCTGACCCAGTCCGCCGATGGGCCGCAGATAACTCTGAGGGTGGTCCCAGTTGATCCTCCGCAAGATCTGGGGGCGGTGCACGATGGTCTCGTCGATGTAGATGGCGTTGGACGGCATGGCCTCGTTCAACGCGTTACAGAGCACCCCAGGGTCGATGGGACTGGCGTTGGCGGCGCCGTCTTTTACCGCCTGGTACTTCTCCCACACTCCGCCGTTTCCGGCGTAATCGTTGGCCTCGCCGCCCTTCGCCTTAACGGCATCGGCCAGCAGTTGCAGCGTGAGTGGAAGATCTCCCTCTAGGTAGTAGTCGGCGCCCAGGTCCTGGTAGGCCATGAACTCTTTTATGGGGTTCTCGTCGATGATCACCACCGTGGCGTTGGCGGGGCTGGCGCTGCCCGGATACCAGGGGGCGCGGTTGCCCACGACCAAGAACAGGTCGAACTCGCTATATCTGGGCTTCAGGTCGTAGCCGTTGTGCAACCGGTGGCTGTTGGGGAAATTGGAGTAGCCAGGGCCTTCCGACTCGAAGACCGGGATGGACATCGTTTCGGCCAGGGCCACCAGGGCGTGGAAACCCTCGGCGCTCCGACCCGATGAATCAGCCACGATAACCGGGCTCTTACTCTCGATCAGCAGGTCCGCGACCTCGTCCAAGGCCGAAGACTCGGGCCGGGTCTTTGGAGCTGGGGGCTTGTTCTTGAATTTGGCGGGCGGCGTCCATTCCTCTATCATCGTCTCCATGGGAACGTTCAGGAAAGTTGGTCCTTTGGGGGTGCGCTGGGCCATTTCCCCGGCCCGGCTGAAGGTCTCGTAGATCACCTCGGCGCTGGTTACGCGGCTGCTCCACTTGGTGATGGATTCCACCAGGCGGTTGGGCCCGCCGACGATGCTCAGGTTTCGCAGCCATTGGGGGCCGGGGTCAAAACCGTCGGCTTCGCCGTAGGTGGCAGTTTCGCCCGAGGCGATCAGCATGGGAATCTCACCCTGGAACGCGCCGTGGATGCCCATGGAGCCCTGGAGCAGGCCGACACCGGCGTGGAGCAACACGGCCTGCATCCGGCCGGTCATCCGCGTATAACCCTGGGCCATGGCCACGGCCAGGGTCTCGTGCCAGGTGTTGATGTATTTGGGGCCGGGTTCCTCGTTGATGGCCTGCCTGGCCAACGCCTCCCAAACAGAGGGCCACTCGGAGCCTGGCGATGAGATGATGTAGTCCACGTCGAGCTTGCGCAGGGCTTCGAGGATGGCGTCGCCGCCGTCTTTACGTTGGGGCATCGAATGGTCCTCCCAAAAATGTGCTGGTTAGGCGAATCGTTTGTCTACCGGTGTCGACCAGTGAATTTCCCGCTCATTATACAGATTCTCTGGAGCCTTGACGCCGGTGGCCCCCGAATATATCCTCAGGCGCGCAGGACCTGTCCAATCCCAGTCCGCACGTCAGCAAAATATGGAGGAGCCATGCTCC
>JADFPD010000005.1 GCA_022562475.1 Chloroflexota bacterium
CCAGCACCAGCGGCCCCCAGGAGCCCAGGTAGTCGATGTATTCGTTGCCGTCCACGTCCCAGACCCGCGCTCCCTGGCCGCGGGCGATGAAAGGCGGGGTGCCGCCCACGGCCTTGAAGGACCGGACCGGGCTGTTAACACCCCCGGGGATGTATTTCTGGGCCTCGGCGAATAGTGCTTCCGACTTGCTAAGTTGCATGTTTGTTCCTGATTTAAGTTGGCTAATTGACATCCCTAGAAAAGGTCGCGGACTCTGCGGTAGGTGCGTTCGGAGCGGCGGCGGATACCTCCGATGTCAACTCGGCGCATTTCGTCGTCAATCTGGTACAGGACTCGGAACCGCCCAACGCGGAGTCTGAAAATATTTCCATCTACTTGCACCGCGCCCGCTGGGCGGCGGAGTTTCGGCCAAAGCCTCAATGGCACCAAGGATCCTGGGGAAATCATTCGCGGGTATTGAGTTTAGCTCTCTCTGCACCCGGCGGCTGAGCAACCGGACTTCGTAAGGTGGATTATCTGCCTCGCTCATAGTCCTTCAGACTGATGGCTTCGTCGCCGCTTTCCTCGGCCTCCCGCACCGTGAGCACGTCTTCTAGGTCCTCTGGAGATTCCATCAGCCCTTCGAACCTTGGGAATTCTACGATCAATTCCCAGCGGTCACGAAATCCGCAGAGCAGATCCTTTAGCGGTATTCCATATTTTCTGATCCCGCTGTCTAGGTCCAAATCTCGAGGAGAGCCTTTGGGCGGGGTACTGGCATATTTGTCGAAGATGATGGACGGAAATATCCAAGCGCACTTCGGGTCCCCTTTTTCAAATTCAACTCCGATGATAAGGAAATTTTTGCGAGGTATAACGTGGCCCATCTGAAACCAGCGCGGGTATTTGCCACCGGTGCTCCCGGCAGCCTTCACCTGAATCTCAATGACGGCGCCCTCAGCCGTCCGGACGAGCGCATCAACCCCTTCGTCAACCAGAGGAACATAAGAGACTGCGCCGCGTTTCAGCAGTTCGCCGAACACGTACAATTCTCCCCGTTCCCCAGCAATCTGTTTGTCCACCGTACCGCTACTCACCGGACTTACTCTATCTCCCTCAGCCACCGCGCCACTTCCTTGGCGTGGTAGGTGAGGATGGTGTCGGCGCCGGCCCGTTTGATCGAGGTCAGTATCTCCATGGTCACCGTCTTCTCGTCGATCCAGCCCTGTTGGGCGGCGGCTTTCACCATGGCGAACTCGCCGCTGACGTTGTAGGCGGCCAGAGGAAGGTCGAACCGGTCCTTGGCCTGCCGTATGACGTCAAGGTAAGCCAGGGCGGGTTTCACCATCACGATGTCGGCGCCCTCCGCGATGTCGGCTTCGATCTCGCGCATGGCCATGCGGGCGTTGGCCGGGTCCATCTGGTAGCTCTTCCGGTCGCCGAATTGGGGCGTGGAACCGGCGGCCACCCGGAAGGGCCCGTAGAAACCGGACGAGTACTTGGCCGCGTAGCCCATGATGGGAGTGTCGTCGTAGCCGTGGTCGTTCAGCGCCTGGCGGATGGCCCAGACCTGGCCGTCCATCATGGCCGACGGTGCGGGAAGGTCGGCCCCGGCCTGCACGTGGGAAACGGCGGTCTTGCCCAGAAGCTCTAGGGTCTGGTCGTTGTCGATCTTGCCGTCGGCGATGACGCCGCAGTGGCCGTGGTCGGTGTACTCGCACATGCAGACGTCGGTGACCACCATCATATCCGGATGGTTCTTCTTGATCATGCGCACCGCTTCTTGAACGATGCCTTCGGGGTCGTAGCCCTCGGCGCCCAGGGGGTCTTTCTCGGCGGGCAGTCCGAACAGTAACACCGAAGGGATGCCCAACTCGGCGGCCTCGCCGACCTCCTCGGACAGCACGTCCAAGGACATCTGGAACTGGCCGGGCATGGGCTCGATGGCCTCTTTGACGCCCTGCCCGTGGGCCACGAACAGAGGATAGATGAACTCTTTCACGGACAGCCGGGTCTCCCGGGCCATATTGCGGATGGGACCGCTGCCGCGCAGGCGGCGCAACCGTGAGTCAGGGAAGCTGGTCATGACGTCCTTTTCTCCTAAACCTACTTGCGGGAAAGCTCGCCGGAGGCGAAATGTTCGGTCAGCGCGTCCACCAGGCCCTCGACCGTGTGTTCCGGCGCCTCGAGGTCCACCCGCAAGCCCAACTCGCGGGCAGTTGCAGCGGTCACCGGGCCGATACAGGCGATGAAACTGGCGTCCAGGGCCGTGCGGTCTCCGTCCAGCATGTCCACCAGATTACGCACGGTTGAGGAACTGGTAAAGGTTACGACATCGACGCCGTCAAGAAAAGCTTTCTTGGCCAGGTCGCTTACGCCTTCGACCGGCACGTTCCGGTAGGCAGCCAGGCGGTTGACATTGGCGCCCATCACCGTGAGACCCTTTTCCAGTTCATCGCGGCCGATGTCGGCAGCGGGGAGCAACACCGAAATACCTTTCCATTCCCGGCCGGATAGTTCTTTGAGGACCGTTTCGGAAACCGGACGGCTGGGCACGAAGTCGGCGGTGATGCCCCGGCGGGCCAAGGCTTGGGCGGTGGCGGGACCGATGGCTCCAACAATCCTTCCAGCCAGGGCCCGGGCGTCCTTGCCCTGGAGTTCCAACCGCTCGAATACCGACTCGACGGCGTTGGCGCTGGCGAAGATCACCCAAACGTATTCGGTCAACTTATCTAACGTAGCGTCCAGATCGGAGAAGTCCTCCAAGGGGCCGATCTGGATGGTGGGAAGCTCCACGGCGTTGGCTCCGGCCTGTTCCAGCAGGCTGCACAACCGGGACGCCTGGGAGCGGGAACGGGTGACTAACACGCGCTTGCCGGAAAGGGGACGGTTATCGAACCAGGCCAGTTCTTCCCTGAGGTTGACCACTTCGCCGATGACCGTGACCACCGGTGGGGTCAGACCCGCTTCTCGGCCCTTTTCGAGGATGTTTGCGATGTTGCCGGTGACGGTCTGTTGGCTGCTCCAGGTGCCCCACTGCACCAGGGCCGCCGGCGTGCTGGAAGGGAGTCCCTCATTCTGCAGGGTTCCCAGGATCTTTTCCAAGGATGCCCAGCCCATGAGCACCACCAGCGTGCCGCCGTTCTTGGCCAGGATTTCCCAGGGGACAGAGGATTCGGCCTTGGACGGGTCCTCGCTCCCGCTGACCACCGTGAAGGTAGTCGAGATGCCGCGGTGGGTCAGGGGTATGCCGGCGTAGGCCGGTCCGGCGATGGCTGAGGTCACGCCCGGGACAATTTCAAATCGCAGTCCGTTGGCCTTTAGTTCCAGCGCTTCCTCGCCGCCACGGCCAAAGACAAAGGGGTCGCCGCCCTTCAGCCGCACAACGGTGAGTCCCAGGGACGCCTTGTCCACCAGGAGTTGGTTGATCTCGGGCTGGGTCATTTGCTGACGGCCCCTGGCTTTGCCCACGAAGATGCGCTCGGCGCTTTCGGGGACGGCCTGCAACAGCACGGGGTCCACCAGGCGGTCGTAGACGACCACTTGGGCCTGCTCCAACGCCTGCATTCCCTTAACCGTGATTAGTCCGGGGTCGCCGGGTCCAGCGCCCACCAGATAGACTTTGCCGGTCAATTGTTCATCTCTTGATTCTGCGAATTAGGGACCCGTCTGTTGGGCCGGATTATTCCGCCTGGTTAGCCCTGGCGGCGGCCACCAGATCGGCGCCGCCCCGTTCCACCAGGGCGAGGAAGGCGTCGTTGGCCAGTTGCAGCGGGTCCCGTTTCAGGCCTTGAATCTTGGTGGTGAAGCTCTTTTCACCGTCCACGGTGCTCATGTAGATGGTCATGACCATGTTGTCTTCAACGCACCGGGCATAGGCGCCCACCGGCATGCTGCAGCCGCCGCCCAATCTCGCTAGAAAACCCCGTTCGGCGGTGGCTTCGTACCGCGTGTTCGCGTCGTCGATGGCCCTTAGCAACTCCAACATCCGGTAGTCGTCGGCCCGCACCTCCACCGCCAGGATGCCCTGTCCGGGCGGGGGCACGAACTGAGCGGTGGAAAGGTACTCGGAGACCTGGTCTTGCAGTCCCAGCCGGACCATCCCGGCGGCGGCCAGGATGACCCCGTCGGCCTCATCGCCCTGGGCCTTTCGCAGCCGGGTCTCCACGTTGCCCCGGATGGGCACCACCTCTACCTGTGGGGCGTATTTCTTCAACTGGGCGGCGCGGCGAGGGCTGCTGGTGCCGATCTTGGCGCCCTGGGGAAGCCCATCAAGGGGGCAGCCGAACCGGTTTACCAGCACGTCCCGCGGGTCTTCTCGCGACAACAAAGCTCCCAGCACCAGACCGTCGGCCAACTGGGTGGGCATGTCCTTGAGGCTGTGCACGGCGATGTCCAGCTTGCCGTCCAGAAGCTCCTGTTCCAGTTCCTTGACGAAGATGCCGAGCCCCATGCCTGCCAGACTGGAGGTCTGGTCCTCGTCGCCCCTGGTCCGGACGGTGTCTACCTCGAAATTCAGGGCAGGGCTGTTGGCTTTCAGCCGGCCGATCACAACATGGTCTTGGATCAAGGCCAGGGCGCTGCCGCGGCTCCCTACCTTGATGGCCGGGATGCCCGAATCGGTTGAACTTTCCTCTGCGTCGCTGGGAGGCAAGCGGTTAATCCCCCGCTGTTTGGGCCATGCGGTCTTGGTTTCGTTGGGGAGCGGTGGAATCAGACGAACCCTGGCTGCTGAGGCCCCTGATCTGGCATCCGCCGGAAACGCATTCGGCGATGTTGGAGCACTTTCCGTTGGAGTCCTTGCCCAACAGGCCATTCATCAGGAGCGCAACGGCTTCCTCCTCCCGGCCCGACTTGACCAGGCTGAGAAGATCCGGGGTCATGCAGCATTGCCACCGTTGTGGGTCGACTGCGACCCCTTTGTGCTTGATGATTTGGCGGGCTTTGGAGAGCACGCTGGTGGCCTCGGTCCAGTCCAGGTCCGGGGAGGCGGCAAGGGTCTCCCGCAGCTTGCGGGCCAAGGCCGGGCTGGCGCCGCCGGTGGAGATGGCGATGGTCACCGGACCGCGTTCCACGATGGAAGGCGCGATGAACGAGCAGCGGGGCATGTCGTCCACGGCATTGAGCAGAATGCCCAGTCGCTCGGCCTCTTCGAAGATCTCTTGGTTGACCACCAGGTCGTTGGTCGCCGCGATGGCCAAGAACGCACCCTGCAGGTCGCCGGCCCGGTATTTGCGCGAGTCCAACTCAAGGGCGCCACGCTCCGCCAGGCTACGGATCGCCTGGGTTGCGTCGGGGCTGATCACGACGATCTTAGCGCCCGAATCGAGGAGCCTCGTGATCTTGCCCTCGGCGACCTGGCCGCCGCCGATGATCACGCACCGGCGTCCGGTCAGGTTCAGGAAAACGGGATAAAAAGTTGTCATACGCTCTCTATATGTTTAGACATGACGGGCATGGCGCCCTGGCCTGGTTTTAAGCCGTTATCACAGCGTCTGGTTTCTCGGTTTCCAGGTAGTTGTCGTAGTCGGGCACGAAGTACCGGACCCGGGTCTTCTTGTATTCTCTGGTGCTGTACAACACCAGGCGTTCGCTTATCCCCGTGGCTTCGCTGATCTCATTGTTGATCTCTTCGCAGCCTTTGGGAGTGGTCGCATGGACCATGGTGAAGTGGGTGTATGGCCAGTCGGGGAACGTCGGGCGCTCGTAACAATGGGTAACGGCGTCGTGGGCCGCCATGATCAAACCAACTTCCTCGGCCCGCTCTTCAGGCACTTTCCAGACGATCATGGCGTTGGCCTTGAAGCCCGATCGGCGGTGGTGCAGCACCGCGCTGAAGCGCCGCATGATGCGCCGGTCTTGGAAGTCTTTGGCCAATGCAAACAGTTCATCGGTGGACATGCCCAACTGCTGGGCGATCTTGTCGTAGGGACGGGGGACCAGTTCCAAGTCCTCCTGCATTCCGCGGATCGCGTCCTTCTCGGAATCGGTGATCGGCACTGCAATGTTCCAAGATTCGGCGGCTGCTTTGTCGGCGGCTGCTTTGGTCTCGCTCGATTTAACATTGTCGGGGCTAAAATTGAATGAAGAGCCCTTCTTCTTGACCATGTCGAAGTTGACCCCAATCTTGAAGAACCGTTTGGTGGGCATTATCCGCTGTTCCAGGGCCCCGGTCTTGCGGGCCATGTATTTGGCGGTTGCTTCCAGGTCGTGTTCCGGAGGCACCGCCAAGGTGAACCACAGGTTGTAGTAGGAGCCTTCCCGGGCGTAATTGTGGCTGACGCCAGGGTGTTTATTGATCTCCATGGCGGCCTTGTGCAACTGGTCCGGCTCGTAAGCCATGGCCACCAGGGTGGTCTTGAAACCCAGACGGCGTGTGTCGAATATGGCGCTTATCTGGCGCAGGACATTGGTCCGTTTAAGCTCAGTCAAACGGTCAAGGACTTCCTTTTCACTGATCCCAACCTCTTCGCCGAGTTGCTGGAAGGGCTGGTCGACCATGGGGAAGGGGGATTGAATCAAATTCAGTAGCTTGCGGTCGGTCATATCCATGCTGTCTGCGGTTCCTCCAGCGCAAAATTAGTGGCTTATGGGGTGTCGAAGGGCTACGCGCGCCCTATATTATTCGTTTGGGGCTACTTTTTGGATTCGGCCAATGCTTTTTTGCCTATGTCTTCATACGAGTCGGCCAGGCCTATCAGCACCCGGTCCGCCGCTTCGATGATCCGGCTCCACGTGCTGGGGTTTGTTGAGTCCAGGACCATCGTCCTGAAGAAAACGAAGGCTTCTAGGGTGTCTTTCAGCGTTACGCCGCGTTCGGACATCTCGGTGCCGTACTCCCGGCCCAACAGGTGGGCCTCCTCCAGCGATTCCTGCCGGCGGCGCCGGGGCCCCGATTCCTGCAATAGCAGGGTTAGGAGGCGGCGTCCGAAGAGCCGCATCCGGACCTTGCCCCCCTCCTCGATACTCTGATACCAGGACTGCTGTAGCACATCGTTACGGCCGAGGCTTCGGCGTATCTTACGCAGGGCCGAATCTTCGATGGCGTCTCCCCGGCTTTGTTCTTGGGCCTGTTCGGGGGCATTGGCAAAGGATTCTACGTCGTCGCGGAGGAACCGGCGGTGACCGCCAGGGGTGCGGTAGACCCGCAAGTAGCCGTTGTCGGCCCACTGCCTCAGGGTTGTGTTGCTGACCTGGAGGAGCCGGCAGGCATCCCGAAGGGAGAGCCATTGGGATTTTTCGGTTATTCGGCTTTCGTTAGTCTGGATTTCTACCATTTTTATCGGTCCCGTGCGGTTTTCCTGCTGGTTTTAGCCCGGAAAATCTATAAAAATCTCCAAGAAACTGTGCACCCTGCTCCACAACTAACTCAAGTTAGCATACGGGTTTGCCGCAGTCAACAACTCCGGCAAGAAGCCGGAGAAACGCCGCGTCTACGCCTGGGTTCCTTGTTGTTGACTGAGTTATGTAATGTTATATTTGAGTTGATGCCGGAACAAGAATTGAACCAGAAGCTTCTCTCAGACAGAAAAATACTGTTCTCCAGCCTGCGGCGCAACATCAGGTCGGGACCCGTCTTGAGGGCCATGGAGCGAGTGCCCAGAGAGGCGTTCGTGCCCACCAGTGAACGTCCCATGGCGTACTTGGATGTCCCCCTGGCCATCGGCGATGGGCAGACGATCTCCCAGCCCTTCATAGTGGCCCTGATCACCGAGGCGCTTCGCCTGCAGCCGTCGGACCGGGTGCTGGAGGTGGGCGGCGGCTCCGGCTACCAAGCCGCGGTGCTGGCCGAGTTGGTACCGGAAGGCAAAGTGGTCACCGTGGAACTGGTACCGAATCTGGCGCAGCGGGCCCGGAACACCCTGGATGACCTGGACTACAAGAATATCGTCGTTGAAGACGCCGGGGAAACTTTGGGTTGTCCCTGGCGAGGGCCCTACGACGCGATCGTGGTTTCCGCCGCGGCGCCCAACCTGCCCTCCGCATTGATTTCTCAGTTAGCGGTCGGTGGCAGGATGGTGGTCCCGGTGGGCAACCGTGACCAGCAGGAACTGGTCTGTGTCCTGCGCACCGGTGAGGGTGTCTCCCTGCGGATGCTGGGCCCTTGCCGCTTCGTTCCCTTGATCGGCCGCGAGGCCTTTCCCACCTCCTTCTAGTCAGCCGGCACAGCCGGTTCTTCCCTTCTCAGAACGCTCCGGCGTGTTTAATATATCCAGTCAATCATGTTTGAGCTTACCCCCGAACTTGCCCGTTCCCTGGACGAAGCCGCCGCGCTGATTTTGCGCTCCAAGCATGTGGTGGCGCTGGCCGGCGCCGGGCTGTCCGTTGAGAGCGGCATCCCGCCCTTCCGCGGCCCAGGCGGACTCTGGACCAAGTACGGCGAGCCCACCAATCTCTCTTACCGGGAGTTTATCCGGGACCCCGGAGAGTGGTGGGAGGCGCGGTTCCGCAACGAGGACCGGCCCGGAGACCCAACCTACGAACTCAAGGTTGCCGTTGACCAAGCCCGGCCCAATCCGGGCCATCACGCCCTGGTTGAGATGGAGGCGATGGGGCTATTGAAATGCGTGGTGACCCAGAATGTGGACAATCTGCACCGGGAGGCGGGCAGCCGGTCGTTGTTGGAGATCCACGGCAACCGGACCTGGCTGCGGTGCGTTGGCTGTGGCGACCGCCAACCCAGAGAGGGTTACCACTTCGATAGTTTGCCCCCCCTTTGCGCGCAGTGCGGCGGCGTGATCAAGATGGACACCGTGATGTTCGGCGAACCCATACCCGAGGACGTGCTGCTGGCCAGCCGGGAGCAGGCTGAATCCAGCGATTGCATGCTGCTGGTGGGGACCTCGGGAACCGTGAACCCAGCGGCGCGCCTGCCCCTGGTGGCCAAGGAATTGGGCGCCTCGCTGATCGAGATCAACCCAGATGAGACCACCCTCACCCCCTGGTGCGACATCACCCTTAGGGGACCCTCGGGAGAGCTGCTGCCGTTGCTGGTAAAACGGCTCAAGAACGGCGGGGCTGCCAAGCCTGCCGGCCGTGCCTGAATGCTATAATCTTGGCGCTGGAAAGCGGGTATTACCCCTTGGGCGCTCCGCCCATTCCTACGTGCTACAAATAGCCCCTCCCCTTGGAGACCGTCATGGTGGAACCCATAATGGCCCGCTTCGGACTGGGCGATCCAGAGTGGTTGGACCCCGCAACCGCCGGCGCGGTCGTTCTGATCGCCATCGTCGTGGCGCTCATCGTACACAAGCTGGTCTTTCCGCTCATCATCCGGATCACCAAATTGACACCCTCAGACTTGGACTCGCGCCTGGTGAGGTCCGCCCGCTGGCCCGTCACCTTTGGCATCCTGGTGCTGGGGGTGTACCTGGCGTTGACCGTTCCTCTGGGTCTGACCGATTCACAGCAGGACCGGACAAACACCGTGGCCCAGGTCTTGGGTGTCGTGCTCGGGATAATTTTAGTCGCCGGCTTACTTTCCAGGACCATGGACTGGTACCTGGAGAACCTGGCGGGCAAAACCCAGCAAGTTATCGACGTGAAGCTGTTCCCGCTGATCCGCCGAGTCTCCGTGGTGATTATCTACGGCCTGGGAGCGCTGCTGGTCCTGGACCTACTCGGCATCAATATCAGCCCACTGATAGCCGGACTGGGCTTGGGCGGACTGGCGGTGGCGCTGGCGATTCAGCCCACGTTGGCCAATCTGTTCGCCGGCACCTACGTGATGACCGAGGGGGTGATCGCAACCGGTGATTACATCCAACTTGGGGACGGTATCAAGGGATACGTCGTGGAGGTGGGCTGGCGCAGCACCCGGATCCGCGATTGGCGCAACAACCTGGTGGTGGTGCCCAACGCCAAGTTCGCCGAGACCATCATCACGAACTATCAGCAACCGACTCCCGAGGTCAGCGTGTATCTCGAGTGCGGAACGAGCTATGACAGCGACCTCTACCGCGTGGAAGAGATCTGCCTCGAAGTGATGGACGAAATAATCGCGAATGAACCCATGGCCGTGAAAGATTACGGCAAGTATTTCGCCTTCGACAAATTTGGCGAGTCGAACGTGAATTTCTGGCTGTTTTTCCGGGCCAAGGACCGGTGGAGCAGTGTTGTCGTGCAGTCGGCGACGATGAAGTTGCTGCACAAACGCTTCAAGGAAGAGGGGATAACGATCAACTATCCGATGCGGACCCTCCAATTCCCTGAGGGCTGGACCCCCGAGGACCTGCTGTCCCGGAACGGGCAAGCCCAGGACGGGCATAGATCGGCGCGGCGAGAACGGGTAAGAGCGGCGTCCAACAGCGGAAACCACCGGCGCCGTGGCAGACGCCGCAGGCCCACAAGAGTGATTCAAACGCCCCTGGAAGTAGAGGAAGAAGGCGAATCGAGCGGCGACGGCCCAAACATAGGCTGACGGCGTCTCGCCGTGTTTTTGTGGGGTGGATCCGGGGGTTAATCGCTCCGCCCAACCATCTCGACCTTGCCCGTGCCACGACCAGTCGGTATAATCCAATCGTGGCTGTTGGCCACTCCCCACTATGTGGGCCTGTAGCTCAGGTGGCTAGAGCGCGGTCCTGATAAGACCGAGGTCGTTGGTTCAAGTCCATCCAGGCCCACCATTCAGAAGTAAAAGACCGGGAACATTTTTCCCGGTCTTTTTGTTTTCCGCTCGACCGGCGAAAGATCTTCGGCTAATATAGAATGAAAGAGAAAGATGAAGGAGGATGTGAGTTTTATGCTGTTTAAATTACGCGGGAATTCTATTGAAATTACAGCGGAGGCAATAGTATCCGCCGCTGTTGGTGTGCCGCCGATACCGCCCAACGGGCTGAACAAATATTGCGTGGGAATGGAGGGAGGCGACTACCCGATCAAACAGTTGATCAGCTTGGCGACCGGACTCCTTAGAGTCAGTTTCACTGCACAAGATGCGCACCGAATCCTCACAAAGCTCGGCTTTGAGATTGGAGAATTCGCCACCGTTGGCAGACCTGAGCCTCAACGAGGAATGGATAAGAGTGAATATCTAACATTTCCAGTATCGATCGAAAGAGATGAAGACGGATTTACGTTAGCTAGTTGCCCTCCCCTGCCGGGCTGTCATTCCCAGGGTCACTCCCGGCCTGAGGCAATTGTCAACATAAAAGAAGCAATCCGGGGGTATCTCGCAAGCATGCAATCGCATGATGAAGCCCTTCCTGATCAGGAGTGGGTCCTTGTCGAAGTTGGCCTTTAGTGGCCCGTCTCCCCGTAGTTTCTGGGGACCAATTCGTGCAGATATTGGGTCAGGTTGGGTTCATCTGAGACTATACGCAGGGCAGCCACATGATTCTCTTAAATCCAGATGGACTGCGCGTATCAGTGCCTAGACACCGGGAGCTTGGTAGAGGTTTGCTTCGGGAGCTCATCAGGGACGCCGGTTTGACCAGAAACGAGTTTTGGGATCTTTACCGGAAATAGCGAAGCGGAAATCGCCGGACAATGATTAGACAGAGATGGTGCGGGCGCCGCACGAATGGAGACCACCTCTACCTTGGGATATTCTTCTCCACCCATTCCAGTTCTTCTTCCGCCGTGTCGAAGTAATTGAAGCGGTGGAACATCTTCGTTGGTCCTCTTGAGGCTTGAAGCTCTCTTCGCTTAGCTGTTGTGGCCGGTTGGTCGACGGCCATGGTCTCCGGGTCAATGACCACTCCGTAGGAGTTTTGGGCGGCGTCTACGCTTACGAAGCCGTCTAAGACGTCGTTAAGCACCTGGTCGGTCTCCCTTTCCAGAGGGTCGCCCCAGCCGCCGCCGCCGGCGGTTTGGACCCGGACCAGGTCGCCTTTCTTCCATACATTGTCGTCGGAGAACGCCCGAATCTCCTTTTCCTGCGGCGTGCCGGGGTTCATGACCACCCTTGAGGTGCCGCCGCCCATGCCGCCGGCCACGCCCCAGGTGGGGAAGATGTTGTTCTCCACCCGCAGCCCGAAAGTCCCCTCGTCGGCCAGGATGCGGACGTCGCGGATTATCCCGCAGCCGCCCCGAAACTTGCCGGGTCCGCCCGAGTCTTGGGCGATGGCGTAACGCTCCATGCGCAGCGGGTACTCCATCTCCATGAATTCGCCGGGGTAGTTCTCGTTGTGGCGGCTGTAGATGGCGTCCAGACCGTCGGCAAAGGGCCGGGCGCCGTGGCCGACGGCGATGCCGTCGGTGCAGAGCAGCCAGTTGCCGCTTTCTTCTTTCATCCGCCAGTAGGCGATGACGTAGACCGCCGAGCCGGCCATGACCTGGCCGCCGGTGGCCTCGGCCAGCAACGCTCTCACCGAACTTTTCAGTTTTGTGAAGGTGTGGGCCCGGCACCCCAGGGCCGCCGGCCAGTCCGGCTGCAGGATACTGCCCTGCCGCAGCCGCACCTCGTCGATGGCCGCCAGCAGACCGTGGTTGGACAGCAGCGAGGTGTCGTATTGGTGGAAATACTGGCCGAAGTAGGCCGCCAAAACCCCGTCGCTGGCCATGAAATTTATAGAGCCGTCGGCCTGGTCGTCACTCTCAGTGGCGTCCAGGGTGATCCGGTCTTTCTGCCGGGTGAGCTTCAGGTGATAGGAGTACCAGCGGTCGCTGACCCCGGAGTTGTCCATGAAGTCTCTGACGCTACCTTCGGGGATTATTTCGCGAGACTTCTCCCGCACCATCGCTGCCGTGTCGGCCTGGTCGGCGTCCAAGGCGGCCAGGGTGGTCTCCTTGCCGAAGCGGCCGAACATCTCCAGCAGGCGCTCCTGGGCCCGGCCGGCGGCGGCCATCAAGGCCTTGGTGTCGCCTTCCAACAGGTCTGGGTACCGGGAGTTCCGGAGGATGATTCGGTAGGCCTCGTCGTTCAGCTTGCCCCGGTCCACGATCTTGATGGGCGGCACCAGCGTGCCGTCGTGGAAGATCTCGGTATTGGCCGGACCGATGCTGCCGGGGCGGGAGCCGCCCAGGTCCCAGAAATGGGCGAAGGAATGGCAATAGGCCACCGGCTCGCCCTCGAAGAACACCGGGGCCAAGAACACCATGTCCGGGGTGTGGGTGATGCTGCCCTTGGAGATGTAGGGGTCGTTGTACCAGTACAGGTCTCCCGGCGCCATGGTCTCCACCGGATAGAACTCCCAGACGCACCGCACGATGTCGCTGCCCATGCTGTCGCCGTAGAGTTCGTGGCCGTTCCGGTCCAGGAAACTGACTTGATAGTCCTTCTTCTCACGGATGAAAGCCGACATTGCAGTGCGCTCGATGAGCAGCTCGCACTCTAGTCTGGCGGCCCGCAAGGAGCCTCGGACCAGTTGCCGGGTCACCGGGTCGACGATCGGGGTCTTGTTGATGCCTGTCATTGGGTTATCTGTCCTTAACTTGGCTGCATGATGCAATTGCCGTAATCGTCTATGCGGCCGGTCCAGCCTGGGTTGATCAGGACCGTGGAGTCCATGCCCTCCAAGACGGCGGGGCCGTCAATGCTGGACCCCGGCGCCAGCCGGTCGCGGACGTAGATGTTGCATGGGACGAATCCGCCGGCTTCGTCGAAGAAGACCTGTCTCTGGCTGGCGATGGCTTTTTCGGGGGTGTCCAGTCCATCGGGAAGCCGGGGCATGTCCACCGAGCCCACGTCTCCCGAGGCGGCGACCCGCAGGGTGACGATCTCCACCGGCTGGTCCAGAGCAAATCCGTAGAGTTGTTGGTGGCGGGTGTGGAACTCCTCGATCACCCGGTCTATCGACTCGCCGGAGACCGGACTCGCGCCAAAGGCCACCGTGACCTCCGACCCTTGATGGGCATATCTGAGGTCGGCCCAGCGGGAGAAGACGTGTAGGTCTTGGGGAACGCCCTCCTCGTGGAGCCAGACCCTTCCTTCCCCTTCCATGGCGGCGTAGACACGTTCCATGCCGGCGGGTTCGTAGTCCGGCGGGGTCTGAAGCGAGGTCCGGGCATAGTCGTTCTTCAATTCGGCCACCAGCAACCCGTAGGCCGACGCTATGCCGGGGTGCAGCGGGGCCACCACCTTGTTGATGCCCAGGAGTTTCGCCACGTCGATGGCGTGCATCGGGCCGGCCCCGCCGTTGGCCACCAAGGCGAACTCCCTGGGGTCGTGGCCGCGTTCCACGCTTACGTTGCGGATGGCGCCGACCATGTTGTTGTTGGCGATGCTCAGGATGCCGGCGGCTGCTGCATCCAGGTCCAGGTCCAACGGCGCAGCGATCTTTTCCTGGATCGACCGGGCGGCGGCTGCGGCGTCGAGGGGCAGAGTACCCCCGGCGATCTTGGTGTTGATCCGGCCCAAGACGAGATTGGCGTCGGTGACCGTCGGGGCGGCGCCGCCCTTGGCGTAACAGACCGGGCCGGGGACCGCGCCGGCGCTGGCCGGGCCCACGGTCAGGCTGCCGTAGGGCGAGACGTTGGCGATGCTGCCCCCGCCGCAGCCGATGGTGACGATGTCCAGCATGGGGAGTTGGATCGGCCAGTCGCCCAGCCGTCCCGCCAGGTTGGTGGTGGGGCGCCCTTCCCGCAGCAAGGAAACGTCGGTGCTGGTGCCGCCCATGTCGAAGGAGATCGAGTCGGCGACCCCTGTGTTCCCCGCTATCTGCAGCGTGGCCATCACCCCGGCGGCGGGGCCGGAAAGGGCGGTGTGCACCGGCTGCCGGACGGCGATGTCCGCGCCGATCATGCCGCCGTTGGACTTCATGATGGAGAACGAAGAATCGACGGCGCCGGCGCGCAAGGAACTCTCCAAGTTCGCGATGTAATTGCTGACCCGAGGCATGACGTAGGCGTTCAAGACCGTGGTCATGGTCCGCTCGTACTCGCGGAACACGGCCAGCACCTCCGACGATATCGAGACCTGGGCGTTGGGGAATTCCTTCAAGATAATTTCCCTGGCCCGCTTCTCGTGGTCTGGGTTGGCATAGGAGTGCAGGAATGAAACGGCGATGGAGGTTATCTTGCCGGCCTGGAACTTCCGGGCGGCGGCGCGGACCGCCGCCTTGTCCAACGGGACTAATATCTCACCATCAAAGTCCACCCTTTCCGGGACCTCGGCGATATCCCGGGGGCGGACCGGCCGGTCGGGTTTGACCCAGGAGTTGGGGTTCACCAGCCGCGGCGTCCCGTGGCGGCCGATCTCCAGCACGAACTTGAAACCATCGGACACCACCAAGCCCACGGGCGAGCCCTTGTTCTCCAATATGGCGTTGGTGGCGATGGTTGTCCCGTGGAAGACGTGCTTGACCTGGGAAGGCGCCACCGAGTTGGCCGCCAGCACCTCCCGGAGTCCGGTCAGGAAGCCGGTGCTGGGGTCATCGGGCGTTGACGGAGTCTTGTGGACCCGTTGCTCGTTGGTGGCCAGGTTGCAGAGCACGATGTCGGTAAACGTACCGCCCACGTCCACCGCAACCGAATAGTCGTCCAAAAGGGTATTCATCGCTTCATGACTGTAACGCCAACTCAGTCAGAGCGGCTTGGTTGATTGCACGTGTGAAATAAATCATTTCTAAGACTATTCCGATGGCGGAAACGAATTCATTTTGCAACATCGGAAAGAGGACACTATGTTTTGCCCATCTGTCGTATACAATTTTTTTTCGGGAATCAGCATGGGCAAGCCCACCCCAAAGGAAAACGTCGAAGACATAGCGATATGTTATTTCAACCCTGTTTTCGGTGACCATCGTCAATCCGTCCAATTTTTCGTTGGTCTTTTTTCGCGCCTCGCTATATCTCTGCTTGAGTTCGGTGCTCACAGGGAGTTCGGAGTAAAGGTCCTCCATATTCTTGAATGAGGTAGGTTCATTATCCTGGATGAAGAATCGCATGGTAAGAACAAACGCATCGATAGCTTCCTCATCTGGACCACGGCGTTCCACCCGAACGGGCTGTCCAAAGCCTGCTGAGATATGGATACCACTGTTTTCAATCTCACTGGTGAAGCTTAAACTTTCGAGTTTGTCTGCCTTCTCGTTAAACAGACGGAGAGTGGTCTCGGCTGGGTTCGAGTGCATAAATTCTTGATCCTGTAAGCAACGCGATTGCGCCGCCGCCCATTCTAACAAAACTACCGAACCTGTCCGAACAAAACGCGTCCGTGCCGCCCGCCCGCCGTTGACACCCCTGCGCCTCGTGACTACATTCCCCCCAGAATGACATACCCCCCCCGGAAAAGGGAACTGAGAATCAAGCGATTCGAATATTTGGAAGCCAGGAGGGTGCGGCAGGCGATATCGATGTTGAGGTGTTACGGCAAGAATGCCCGCACCGTGGCCGGCGGCACCGATTATTTGGTGCGCTGGCGTTAGGGCGTCTGGGACCCCGAGCACGTGATCAACATCCAGCGGGTCGCTGGACTGGGCCGGACCACTAAAAGCTCACGCAACGGCCTGCGTATCGGAGATTTAGTCACAGTGAGAGCCTTGGAGCGGCACCCAACGGTCCGTCGGCGCTACACCGCTCTGGTTGCGGCCACGGCGTCCTTCGCCGGTGTCCAGGTGCGTAACCTCGCCACGGTGGGCGGCAATATCTGCAACGCTTCCCCTACCGGGGACATCATTCCGGCCTTGCTGGTCTTCGACGAACTGTGGCGCCGTCTACATTCAGGGCAACCCGCCCCAATCCCTGGGACAGTTGGCCCGGACGGGCTTTAGTTCCTGGGGGGCGGGCCGATCATCGGCGCCGCTTCCCTCTCCAGTCTGCCCTACGTCCCGCCGAGGTCCCGTAGTCCAAAAGCTGACGGCTGATAGCTGATAGCTGTCAGCCCGTCTAAAAACAGATGCAGGTAACGGTGTTGGTCACGCCCTAGATGGGGCGGACCTTGTGCCGCAAGATCGCTGTGATGTCTTCTTGAGTGTCCGCCTCCAGGTCCACCACGAAATCGTAGGGTCCCTGGACCTCATGGACCACAGCGCCGGAGATGGCTTTCGATTTCTGGGCCACTTCCGTGGTGCTGGTGGGGTCGGCGTTGATCAGGATATAGGCGTTGGCTGCCATGGTCTAGGCCGTTAAACTTGTCTGTTTAGTTAGATGTGATTATGCTAGCGGCAAAAGCGGACCGGGGCACCTGAGGGTATCCCTGAGAGCAACAAGGACCAGGAATTCCGGCCGATTAATTTCATCAGTAAATTTTGTAGATCTAAAGGAAGGCCCCGATGGTAAATACGATCTCCGCCAAAAACCTCAGTACGCTGTTGCAGGGAAAGTCCAAGTTCGCCTTGATCGACGTGCGTGAAGCCGGTGAATACAACAGCTCGCACATCGCCGATTCAAGCCTGATCCCCCGCAAAGAACTGGAATTCAGGATGGATGTCTCGGCGCCGGCAAAGAGCGAGCACCTCGTGATCTGCGACGACGACGGACGCCGGGCGGCACTGGCCGCAGCCACGCTGGAAGGCATGGGGTTCAGCAATGTGTCGGTACTGGACCGGGGCATCAACCAATGGGCAACTGAAGGCTTCCCCACCGAGTGGGGCAGCAATGTGATCAGCAAGGACTTCGGGGAAAGGATGGAGGTCGAACATCATGTTCCTGAGATCGAAGCCACCGAGCTCCACGAGCGCATCGAGCGGGGCGACAAACTGGTGATCCTGGACACGCGCACCCCGGAGGAATACCGGCGGTTCTGCATCCCCGGCGGGCGGAGCATGCCGGGCGGCGAACTGGCCCTGCGGGTCACCGACATCACCAAGGACCTGGACGAGGACACGACGATCATCGTGAACTGCGCCGGCCGGACACGCAGCGTCATCGGCACCCGGTTGCTGCAGCGCATGGGCCTCACCAATATCTTCGGTTTGAAAAACGGCACCGCGGGTTGGCTGCTGGCCGGCTATGACCTGGAGACCGGCGCCGACCGGCTGGACCTGCCGGAACCGTCGCCCGAGGGCCTGGCCGCCGCCGAAGCCTACGCCGCCCGGCTGGCCGAGGAAGACGGCGTGCGCTACCTGGACATGGATGCCGTGCAGACTATGCTCGATGAGCGGCGCCAAGATACCTGCTATTTCGTAGATGTTCGCACCGCCGAGGAGTATACCGATGGCCATATCCCCGGCTTCCGTTGGTTCCCCGGCGGACAGGTGGTCCAGCGGTCGGACGATATCCTGGTGGTGAAGAATTGCCCGGTGGTCTTCTCCTGTGACGGCCGCGCCCGCGCCACGTTCATCGCCTCCTGGTACCGGCAGTTCGGGTTCGAGGAGGTCTACGCCGTCGACGGCGGGACCGCCGCCTGGGCCGAAAGCGGACGCCGGTTGGAGACCGGCTCCGGGGACGGCGCGCCCCGCGGCCTGGAAGAGGCCCGATCCCAGGTCAAGCTGGTGCCGCCCCAGGAGTTGGACGCGGATAGACCGGCGTCGGTCATATTTGTTGAGAGCAGTTCGGATTTCTCAAATGGCCACGTCCCCGGCACCCGGTGGGTCCCCCGCGGCTCCCTGGAACTTGAGATCGCGGAGATCGCGCCCGACGAAAGCGCGGCCATCGCGGTCACCTGCAACGATGGCCAAAATGCCGCCTTGGCCGGAGCTACCCTCAAGGGACTGGGCTACCAGAACGTGTCTGTCTTGGAGGGCGGCATGGCCGCCTGGCGGCAGGCCGGGCTGGCGGTGGAGCAGGGACTGTCGGGCGTGATGCGCCCGCCAACGGACGTCGTTGTCGCCGGGCCGGAGCGCAACTTCGCCGATATGATGAACTATCTCCGCTGGGAGACGGCCCTGGGCGAGAAATACGCTGCGGACTGACCGCAACCGGGCAACGTCTTGGCCGATGTCCGTCCTTCCAGCGAAGACTCGAATGACGGGACCGGCGTAGCAGCGGGTTTTCAACCCGCCCTGCCTGTCGTAAGAGACGTTTTATCCATCACGGTCTCTGACGCCCAGCGAACCACTGAGACGCCTAGTTTCAACAGAGATATTGGCTGTAAATGTGGGCAGGTTAGAAACCTGCCCCTACGACGCGGCGACGGATCGACGGGATGGGCCGGCCGCCGAATTCGCCCTAATCAGCGGCAGCCAACGCGGCGCCGGGCAGGCGCTGCTCTTTGATGGTGAATACCGTTACCGTGGTCAGTAGCAGTAGCGCGATGTTGGACCAGATGGCGATGGCGTAGGTGCCCTGGGAATCGTAGAGCAGCCCTCCCAGGTAGGCGCCGAGGCCGGACCCCAGGGGCATCACGGCAAACATCATGCCGTAGATGGTCCCCAACTTGGACAATCCAAAGCGGTCGGAGGTGTAGGCCGCGGTGATCGAGACCGTGGCGTTCCAAGAGAAGCCCACCATGAGTATCCCCACCAGCAACGCGGAGATGCCCAGGGAGGGGATGTTCAGGAAGGGGATTCCCATGGACAGCAACACCAAGACGAATCCCAAGCCCCTTAGATTGTAAGCGAAACTGAGCAGCCTCCGGCGGCCGTGCCGGTCCGACAGGTGCCCCAGCAGCAACGCCCCGATGACGGCCGACGCCCCGATCAGGCTGAAAGCTCCCGCCGCCACCAACGTGTGGTAGCCCAGGTCCTGGACGTAGGTGACGAAGTGAGCGTTCACGAAGCTCATGGAGTAACCTCAAACGAAGTAACCCATGGTGAGCCGGCGGAACAACGGGGTACGCAGGGCTTCCCGAAATGTGGCGTCCCGGCCCAGCAATTTCTCTTGTCCCGGCCTGGCCGCGCGGCCGCTTTCGGCCCCAGCCCCACTCACTGGGGCGCCCAAAGGTTCCAGTCCCATGTCCTGCGGCCGGTTTCTGATCAGCAGGAATCCAACGGGCAACACCAGCAGCAGCAACAACAGGGCCAGGAACCAATAGGCCTCTTTCCAGTCGAACAGCACCAGGAACACGGAGGCGGCCGGAACCAGGATCATGGCTCCGAACGAACCGGCGCCGCTGACCAGTCCCAGCGTCAGCCCCCTTCTGGTGTGGAACCAGCCGCTGACGATCTTGGTCAAGATGGGGCCGGTGCCCAGGGTGATCCCGATGCTCATGATGGCGAACAGGGCATAGAGTTGGGCCAGGTTGCTGATGAAGGGAATCAACAGCAGGATGGCGCCCATGACCGTGACGCCGGACAGGACGGCGGTCTTGGGGCTGTACCGGTCGGCCAGATAGCCCGCTATCGGCCGCAGCAGCCCCGAGATCATGAAGGTCAGGGCGAAGGCCAGGGACAATGAGGCCCTGCTCCAACCGAACTCCTCGGTCATCGGCTTGAGGAAAACGCCGAAGGAAAACTGGCCGCCGGCCACACCGAAGGACACCATGACGCAGCCGGCCACGACGAACCAGCCGTAGTAGGTGTTTCTGGTGAATATCCTCATCTAGGCCACGATCTCACCGCTTTGCTTCGGGGCTGTCGAAGGACACGGGCGACGGCTGGAAGAGCCATACCTCGGTCTGAGACGGCAGGCTTTGGGATGAGAACTCGGCGGTGTGGCCGTCCAGGCGCTTGACCCTGGGCTGGGTGGCCAGCCAGCCTTCCGGAGGCTCCAACCCGGTATCGTCGGCCATCAGCCCCGGTATCTGATAGTGCATGGGAATGACGACTTTTGGCTCCAGCCGCCGGACCAGCGAGTCCACCTCCTCGTAGTTCAGCAGGTGGTTTGAGTCGTCAACGGTCACCAGCAGCACGTCGACCTCGCCGACGGCGCGGGCCACGCCGGCCGGCCAGTCGGCCCGGTTATCGCCTAGGTGCAGGAAGCTGACGCCCCCGGTTTCCAGGCGGAACATCACATTGGGGAAATCACGCAGCCGCGACGCTCCCGAATGCAGGTCCAGCACACCCTTGACGCGCATGTCCAGGTTGGCGAACTCTCCCGGCATCCGGATCAAAGAAGCGCCCTCCGGCAGACGCTCGGCGGCGTCATGGTCGAAATGGGCGTGGGTGATCAGGCCCAGGTCGCACTCAACGTCGGGAAAGAGGCGGTTGAACCAATACCGCTCTGAGATGTTGCGGTAGGGGTCGGCCAACACCCTCAGCCCGGCCTCCGTCCGCCATTGAAAGGCGCAGTGGCCGTAATAGGTCAGAGTGAGAGGGCCGCCGGAGATGCCGGTGGGCATAAACTTCCTCAGGGGGCCTTGCGGCGGGCGCCGATTCTTGATCGATTGTTATTCTAGCGGAGGCGGCAGGATACCGCCATCGGCTTACCGTTTTGTGGCGGGTGTTGGGAATATTAAATTGGTAAGATATAGCACTGAGATGATAATCAAATCGGTAATAAACACGAGGATTTATCGGCGATGATCATCCACCGGCGCCGGTCTTGTCCGAATCGCGGATGATCGCCGAAGGAAAGGGGGGAAAGATCCCGGAACGGCTGCTGGCCAAGTTCTGGAAGGAGCGGGCCGCCCGGCAGACGGGGCTGCGCACGGAGGCCGGTAAGCGGGTGAAGGTGGTCTATCCGGGCCGGTCCGGCGTCACCGCCGGTCCGGATTTTCGGGACGCCCTGCTTGAAGTGGAAGGCCTGGGCCTGGTCCGGGGCGACGTGGAACTGCACATAAGGCAATCGGACTGGGACTCCCACGGCCACGGCGGAGACCCCAACTACAACGGGGTGGTGGTCCACGGGGCGCTGGTGGTCTACTCGGGGGAGACCCGCCTGCAGAGCGGGTCCCTGGCCCCGGTGGTTGATCTGAGGGCGCTGCTGCTGGAAGACCCGATGGGAAGCCCGCCGCAATGCCGTGTGCATGGCCCGAATGAGGGGCCCCTTCTTGAACTCTGGCAGGTCTTGTCCCGCAGCGGGTTTACCCGGCCTCAGACATTGGGCGAGGCCGAAATGGCCCTGGACCTGGCCGGAGACCTGCGTTTTCAGTCCAAGGCCCGCTGGCTCTTGCAGTGCATCCAGAACGACGGGCCGGACCAAGCGCTGTACCTGGCTTTGATGGAGGGGTTGGGCTACAGCAGCAACCGGCGCCCCTTCATGGAACTGGCCCGTTCGGCGCCGTACCGGGCGGTGGCGGATGCGGCCGGGGAACTCCCTGGGGAGGAGAGGGTTGCCGCGATCGGCGGTTGGCTGGGTGTTTGTTCAGGCCTGAGCGGCCCCAGTAGCCCAAGGCCCACTGACCGGATGCGCCCGAAGGGCTTCGGCCGGGCCATGAACCAGAAAGAGTGGCGGTTATTCCGGGTCCGGCCCGCCAATCACCCGCGGCGGCGCATCATGGGCGCCGCCATAATCCTGGACCGATTTCTGGAGGTTGGTCTGGCGGCGGGACTGCGTGAAGTGGTCGAAGAACTCAGCCCGGCCAAGCTGGCCGGAACGCTGTGCGCCGAGGGCCAGGCCGGCCCGGCTTACGTGGGACGCGGGCGGGCCAAGGACCTGGCGGTAAACGCGGTGATGCCCTTCATGCACGCGTGGGATGAGGCCGAAGGCCGTCAAGGAGCGCCGGGGGTCCCGGAGGCCCTTTACCAGAGATTTCCCTTGCTGGCTGACAATGAGATATACCGGGAGATGACGGCCCAACTGCTGCCCGCGGGATGGCATAAGGCCGTGTCCAACGCCCGGCGTCAGCAGGGTTTATTGCACCTGTCCGCCCTGTTGAAAGGGGCCTATTGACAGGGGTCGTCAAAAAGGGGCCGGCCAACAGGGGCCCGGTGGACCGAGAGACCCCTCTTCGATCGCTCTTTAGGTGGGGTCGGCTAACGGTATGGCCAGAGAGGCCCGGGGGGTGTCTCCCAGGCTGCGTGCGATGTGTCCGTGGCCGTCCAGGTCCTCGGCCACCAGGATGTCTCCCGGTTCCAACTGGACCTTGGAGCCGTCGGCGCACTCGAATTCGGCGGTGCCCGACAGGTTGACCACGTATTGCCGCCGGGGGGCGTTGTGGTAGTCGGAGAATGACGGGGAGGGCCGCAGGCCCAGGGTTATGCCGCCGGGGCCAACCCGGTTGACGATGGCAGCCATCGCTTCAGGGGTGACATCCTCGAAGTGGGACTCGCCGTCGTCTCCCGAAAAAACTCGAACGATCTTCATATATGGCCCTCTTTAGAAATTTATCGAATTGTTGTGCTTGGAATCAAGGTTGATTGCTGCAAGAAGCCGTAAGGCGATAAACCCGACTTAGTCGGCGGCCAGAGGCACGGCCAGGATATAACGTTGGCCTTCTCCCAGCCCCCGGGCGATATGGCCGTGGCCGGTCAGGTCCTCGGCCACCAATATGTCTCCCGGGCCCAGTTGCCGTTTGCTCCCGTCGGCGGTCTCGTATTCCGCGGTGCCCAGCAGGTGCAGCACGTACTGACGCCGGGGCGCCGTGTGGAAATCGGAGAAAGACGGGGACTGACGTTCGTTCAGCTGGATATCCCCCTCACCCAGCCGGCCGGCGATGGTCACCATATCTTCCGGGGAAACATCTTCAAAGTGGGACTCGCCGTCGTCCCCGGAGAATACTCGAACAATCTGCATATCGTCGACCTTCTATTCGTTCTAGCAATGGATTGCGTGCTTGGATATATTGCTGACCACGATCAACCGCCGAAGGCGCTAAACCGACTAGTCGGCAGCTAAAGGGACGGTACAGGTTATACCGGGACTCGTTCCGACGGTCTTGGTGGTGTGGCCCTGGCCGGTGGTGTCCTCAACCAACCGGGCGTCGCCCGGGCCGAAGAGGTGGGTGGAGCCATCGCCCAGGCCGATCTCGATCTGCCCGGATATGCAGATCACATACTGGCGGCGCGGCGCTGGGTGCCAGTCGATGAAGCGGCCGGGCTCATTCTCCCGGAAGGTGATGGTGGTGGCCTTCACCGCTTCGGCCAATTCAGGGTGGGTGGCCAGGCTGGTCTCCTCGATGTGGGTCTGGCCGTCGTCGCCGGTGTACATCCGGTAGATGCCCATTTTTCGCCTCCAGCCGGCAGAGCCGGGGGATTTACGCCGGGGTTTGCGGTCCGTGCGGAGTCCGGCGTCGGCCAACACTTTAATACCTGGTACCGGATTGGGCAACCGCCAACCGGGAAATCAGTCCGGTTGGCCCAGAAATACCGGGGCATATAGCCAACCCTCAAGACGCGCCGCGGCCAACTCGTTCACTTCCGGGCCGGGGGTACCGCCGCGCTGAGTGGTCTCACCGGGCCCGTCTTGGGGCAGCCGGAACAGGGCCTGGTCACGGGACCAGAGACAGGCGGCCACCGCGGCCACCACCGAGTCCAAGCAATCGTCGTTTCCGATGCAACAGTCATGGAAACTGGCCAAGTTGGGGAGGGCGACACCGGAGCGGGTAGCCAGGCCGTCCAGTATCCGCCTCCGCAGTTCGAACGAGTATCGCCCTTTCTTGTACCCCTTGAAGGGCAGGCCGAAGGCCCGGAGCGCCGCTCCGGGCATGGACTCCAATAGCACGGGCCCGGTGCGCCCTTGATCGGCGAGGGGCGGGACCCGGCAGCCGGCCCGCCATAAGCCGTCGAGCATCTGCATGCCCCGGAAAGTCATGGGCACCATGTTGGGGTTGGTCTTATGAAGGCATGAGTAGCATTCGGGGAAATAGAGGTCTCCCCGGCGCAGGGGCTCGCCGTGCTCGGCTACGAAAACGTCCCGCAGGGCCATGAAATCCGGGAGTTCCATGGCGGCGGCGGCCTGCCAAAGTAGGGGCATCGTTCTGGGACCGGGTAGCCACCGTCCGGCAAATACCTCTGGGACGGAGAAGGGAAAGTCCAGGGCGGCCACCGAATCAGGAGGCAGGGCCGCGAGCAAAACGGCCAACTCAGCCCGGGGCATCGACTCACAGGAATCGATCGTAAGGGCGCCGCCGCTCAGGACCCCCTGGGTTACCCAGGTATTCTTGTCAGCCTTGGCTCCGCTGAAATCCACGCCTAGAATCGTGGTCTCTTCGGTCAAGTGGCCTCCGTTGAGGTGATGGGGCTATGTTAGAATGGGCCGGAATTTCCGCCGCTCCGATTCGCGCCTGCTCACGGGTTGGGCGTGCTTGGACCAAGCGGCGACTCTGCTGCGAAACAGGTGCACCATGGACTTTACCACGAGAAGAGAAAGATACCGGGGCATTTTGGCCGGCGACAAGTGCGTTTACCCCGGATCGGTGTTCGACCCCATCTCGGCGCGCATCGCCGAGGACCTGGGCTTCGAGGTCGGCATGTTCGCTGGATCGATCGCTTCGGGCACCGTGCTGGGAGCGCCGGACCTGATCGTTCTGACGCTTACTGAATTCGCCCAGCAAATTCACCGAATCTGCCGCGCCGGGGACCTTAGTCTGATGGTGGACGCCGACCACGGGTACGGCAACGCCCTGAATGTGATGCGGACGGTTGAGGAGTTGGAGACCGCCGGCGTTGCTGCGCTGACCATCGAGGACACAGTGCTGCCCCGGACCTTCGGCGGCGGCGCGGACGCCTTACTGCCGATCGAAGAGGGCGTGGGCAAGATGAAGGCGGCGTTGGCGGCACGCCAGGACCCCAACATGGTCGTGGCCGGACGCACGAGTTCTCTGCGGATCACCGACCTGGCCGACACCATCAAGCGGGTCAAGGCCTACGAACAGGCCGGCGTCGATGCCGTGTTCCTGGCCGGCGCCTCCACCAAAGCCGAGGTCGAGGCCGTGAGTTCGGAGATCAACATCCCGCTGCTCTTGGGCGGCACCTCCGGCGAGCTGGCCGACCGGGACTATCTGGGCTCGGTTGGAGTGCGGGTCGCCCTGCAGGGGCACCTCCCCTTTGCGGCCGCGGTCAAGGCTGTTTATGACACCCTGAAGGCCCTGCGCGACGGGGTGCCGCCAGCCGACCTGCGTCCGCAACTGGCCACTACGGAGCAGATCGATCAGTTCACCCGCAAGGCCGACTACGCCAAATGGACTTCAGACTTCCTCGCCTGAAATTTCAGTGGACCCCCGGCAGGCCCCGAGCATGACGATAAAGGCCGCCGCAGCGTTCAATGAGCGGCGGCTTTTGCCTTGGCTTTCCGGCGGGCGGCATTTGCGATTAAGGCTAGACCCGTGGAGGATGGAAGTAGGGAAATGGTCTAGGTGAAACCGCTTCCCGGGTGAAGGCAATTGAAAAAACCGCTTTTTTGGCTTCCCGGCGCGGCGTTGGTGTTGATGACGGTCCTCCTCGCTTGCACCACTCCGGATTTCCGGACCTTCAGCGACCCGGTGATGACCACCGCAGGCATGCAGGCCGAGTTGGAGCGGCTGCACCAGATCAACCTGACCGTTGAAGAGGGTGATTTCGATTTCAGCCGCTACCCCATCTCAGTGGGCGTCGATCCGAGGAACGGGAAGATGCTGGTGGAAAAATTCATCTGCTGGGACGCCTGTCCGGACGTGGGAATGGTGTTCTTGCTGTACGAGAGCGTGGAGACGGAGCAGGCCTGCGTTGATACCTTGATGGGCTCGCCCCTTGTCTCACCGGACCCCATTCCGGGGCAATACTGGGGTTGCCGTCCAATCGTTGATTGGCTGAATCCTCCGGAGAGATTTCCAGGGTAGTCCCACTCCGGGTTTCCGGGCCGATTCTTCCCGGCGCCACAACTTCACCGGCGGCGGATTGTGGGGTACACTAGGGCTTCGCACCGGCCTGTCTCACGCCTGGCGACCTGATCACCGGGCCATAGACTCGAGGAGGCCTTTGCGCAACGCTTACCTTAGGAGTACCACCGTGAAGATCGAATTGAATCACCTTCATTTCCGCAGCGAAGACCCCGACGCAGCCGCCAAGTGGTATTGCGATAATTTCGGCGCCGCCATCACCTCGGAGCGCCCACTTTCCACGACCAAGTCCATTCAGCTCGAGTTGAACGGGGAGCATATAATGACGATCTCCGGCCGCGCGGAGGGTGAGGACCCCATCGCCGGGACCACCGACCCCCGCTACGGATTGGACCACTTTGGGTTCGAGACCGACGACCTTGAGGGATTGGCCGCCACGCTGAAAGGCAACGGCGTGAAATTCAACTGCGAGCCCTGGACCATGCCGTCAGGCTCCATGGTTGCCTTCGTGGTGGCGCCAGACGAAGTGTCGGTGGAACTGATCCAGCGCCCCAAGGCTTAGCCTGTCTTAGCCTAGTCCGGGATGACGCCGTCGAAGATGTCTTCGGGAACGGTCTCTCCGGAGGAGACTTTGGGGCGGGCGCGGATGTAGTATTCCCGGCCCAAGACCCATGCGGCGACATCCCTGGGCAGCCGGTGGTAGGGCCAGGTGGGCGCGACCTGGGTCCGGTGACACATGATGCAGGCCATCTTGGTCTCGAGTTGGTCCGACACGTCCAACTCCAGGTGTATCTCCTCCGGCGGGGTGCCTTGAACTAGTTGCTCCGGACTGGGCAGGGGGAAATCTTCCCCGGCCGCGCGTAGCCGGGTGGCCCATTCCAGCCGAAATCCCTGGGGACGGGCGCTGTAGAAGAGGCGCTCGGGCGCGTGCGGCCTCAGCCCGTTGGTCAATTGCCCGGGGAAAGCGGCCGGGTCCGAGGCCAGATCAAAGGCCTCGGTCGTGTGATTGGACACCGCTATATGGTCAGGATGGCCGTAGAGTCCGCCCGGTTCGAAGGTGAGCACCACCTGGGGCTTGAACTCCCTGATCTCCCGCACGAACCGCTCCACTATCACTTCGTCTGGGGCGTTGATGTAGGCGCGTGGGTGGTCGTTCGACTCCCAGCCCGCCATGCCGGAGTCCCGGTAATCCAACAGGACGTGGCTCTCCAGCCGCAGGGCCCGGACGGCGCATGCCAGTTCGATGCGCCGGATCTCACCCAGGGTCTCCCTGGTGGCGGACCCTTCTTGCCGGATCTCCCCTTCTTCGCCCAAGGTGGTGGTCACCAACCGTACCCGCCGGCCCTCCGCCACGTTACGGGCCAGCAAGCCCCCAACGGGAAATGCCTCATCGTCGGGATGGGCCAAGCAGACCAAAAGCCGAAGTCCGGACATTGCTTTCTTCCTCGTTGTTTTGATGATGGCAGGACCCGCAGGACAGTTAGGGGGAGTTCAACCCAGTAAACCCGGCTGCGCCGGCCGGCGGCTAGAAGTGTACTTTTGGCATCCTGGCCCAGTCAATGGCGGCTGGGGTTGAATACCTATCAGGGTCTCGTCTGTTCAGCCCGAATCTCTACCCGGATTTGGACCGGCCGGCCGTTTGACAGCCCAGGGGGGTGCAACTACAATCCGGCTCGTGGCGTGCTCTCCGGCTAGGTGGGAATCGCGCCATTATTCGAGTCGAATCCGGAGGCCGAGATGGCTGAGTTGTTAGGGTTGGGTTGCTCCCACGGACCCATCATCCTCACCCCGCCGGAGGTCTGGCACAAGAGCCGGGAGCGCATATTTGGCCGGAACCCAAATTTCCAAGCGCCGCCCCAACTGATCGAGGAACTGGGAGACGACAACGGCCTTACTCAGGACCGCCTGGACCAGAAGAAGGTGGTCGCAGCCTTTAAGACGCTACGGGACCGGCTTCACGAGTGGGACCCGGACGTCCTGATGATTATCGGCGACGACCAGGCCGAGAATTTCCAGCAGGACAACCTGCCCCCATTTTGTCTCTACACCGGAGCCGAGGTGGACGGTTATCCCTTCCGCAACGTGGGCGGAAAGAACAATATTTGGGAGGCCGCCGCCGAGACGAAGTTCACCTTTCGTTGCCCCAAGGACTTCTCCAGGGACATGCGGAATTCCCTGATCCGCGACGGCATCGACATGGCCTCGTCCAGCTCATTGAAGGGCTGGGACTGGGGTCTGGCCCACGCAATCATCAACCCCCTGGTCTACCTGGACCCGGAGGGCAAGTTCCCCCTGCTGCCCCTGTTCGTGAACTGCTACGGAGAGGAGGCCGGCCTGGACTATCCGCCCCGGCCCACGGCCAAGCGTTGTTACGAAGTTGGGCGGTCGATACGCCGGTTCTTGGACACCAGGGACGAGCGGGTCGCCGTGGTGGCCTCGTCAAGCTGGTCTCACAGCTTCCTGGCCCACAAGTACGATTGCTCGGCCATCGACCTTGAGACTGACCGGCGCTATCTGGAGTTGGTCCGGCAAGGCCGGGGCAGCGAGTTGGCCGGGCTAACCCCTGAGGAGCTACAGGACTCGGGCGACCATGAGATCTTGAACTGGATCATCGCCCTGGGCATCCTGGGAGACGTTCCGGCGGAGATAGTGGACGTGAGGGAATCGCACACCCAATTGGCCTTCCGGGTGGCGGCGATCTGGGGATAGACCAGGCATCCCAAGAGATTTAAGGCCGATATTTAGGAATAGACATTACGATCATTCGCTCGTCCCGAGCCCGCCGAAGGACCTTGGCTGCGGCGCGGCCATGGTTCGGCGTCCTTTGGCGGAGGAGACCACGAGCGGGTGCCGACAAGATAAGAACTAGTAAGTCCGGTCCGGCGTCCCACCGGCCCCGGACAACCCAACCGCAGGAGGAAAGATGCACTACGGCATTATCATGGAATGCGACTACCGCTACGGCAATTCCCAGGAAGAGGCCTTCGACGAGGCGTTCGCCACGTCGGACGCCGCGGAAGAGGGCGGCCTGGACGGGGTCTGGCTGGCGGAGCGTCACTTCGCGGCGCCCCGCGGTCCTTTGGATGCGGCAGGAGCGGGGATACCTTCCATCGTCTCAGCGCCCTTGATTATCTCCACTGCCATCGTCGCCCGGACCGAGCGTCTGCGGGTCGGCGTGGCGGTGAACGTGCTGCCCCTGAATCACCCGGTGCGGATGGCCGAGGAGATCGCGACCCTGGACCAGATCAGCCATGGACGGGTCGATTTTGGCGTTGGCCGGAGCGGTTTCATGAGGTCCTACGAGGGCTATGACATCCCCTACGCAGAAAGCAGGGAGCGCTTTCAGGAGAACCTGGAAATCATCCTGGCTGCGTGGACCAACGAGCGGTTCTCCTACCAGGGCAAGCACTACACGTTCAACGATGTATGCGTGATCCCCAAGCCCTATCAGCAACCCCATCCGCCGCTGCGAATGGCGGCCACCACCAAGGAGACGTTTCCCCAGGTGGGGAAATTGGGGTATCCGATCTTCGTGGGACTGCGGGGGCTGGACCGGCCCGACCTGGTCCGGCTTCTCGACGACTACCGCAAGGCTTGGAAGGATGCCGGCCACGCCGGAGACGGAGACGTTTACCTGCGCATACCGATCTACGTCGGCGCATCGCAGGACGAGGCTTACGCCGATGCCGAAGAGAGCACCATGACGTCTTACCGGCGCATGGCCAAGAATTTCGCCGCATCGGCCTCCGCCGCGGGCGCCACCATCGATGAAGACCGTGCCAAGCGCGGCGAGGCGTTGGCGGCGGTGACCTACGAACAGTTGATCAGTGACCGGTTGGCCTACGGCAACCCAGAGGGCGTGATCAACCAGTTGAAGACCATCTCCCAGGAACTGGGGCTTTCAGGCATCGTCGCCGAGACCAACGTCGGCGGCCTGATACCCCGCGAAAAAGTGTCGAAGTCCATCGACCTATTCTGCAAAGAGGTCGTTCCGGCGCTGCGGTAGGACGGACGTATTACCAACGGTCGTAGGGGTGGGTCTCTGACCCGCCCTTTTCTCTTTGGGGCAATTAATACCGGTGGTTTGTCGGTGTTTTGGCATAAGACGGTTACACCAGGGCAATCCGCTTTCCAAACTCCGCTCATGGTGAGCTCCGACCGATTGTCGAGAGTCTCGATGTAATCGGACCTGTCGAACCACCGTTTGGTGCAGGTATGTTTTCGTCCACGAGCATGACTTATGCGCATCCTTCGACAAGCTCAGGACGAGCGAATCCCCCCTCCGTCTTTCCGGCAAAAGCCGGAATCCATGGGACGAGCCGGGTTTCTGCGCCTAGGCCGTCAGCCTCGGCAACACATACTCATTGATCGCGACGGCCAGCCCGTCTTCCGAGACCGGCGGGGCCACGTAATCCGCGGCGGCCCTGACCTCCGGCGGCGCGTCGCCCATGGCTACGCTGGACCCGCACGCCTCCAACATGGGCAAGTCGTTGTAGCTGTCGCCCACGGCCACCATGTTGGCTGGGTCCACGCCCAATGTCCTGCCCACGCGTAAGACCCCGGCGGCCTTGTCCACTCCGGCCAAGGTGAAGTCCACGGCCCAAAGCCCGTTGTAGGGCAAGACCGCCTTGATCACATGCATCTCTTTGTTGCCGCGGAACTCCTCGGCCAGAGCGTCGGCGGTAGCCTCGTCCAGGTCCAGGGCCGACACCCGGATAAGGTCCCAGTTGGGAACGTCGTCGAAGGTGCTCGCGGTGCCGCCGGCGTGGGTGGCGACGAAGGCCGAGCCCATCTCCCGGAGTCTGGTGACCACCGCTTCGGCGTTGGCCGGGCCCAAGGGCGCGGACCAAGTCGACACCCCTCGCACCGGGTCCAGGATATTGGCGCCGCCGTCGGAGACTTGGGGCGTGGTCAGCCCCAACTCCTTGGCATACCGCAATACGTCGGCCGGCTCCCGTCCGGTGGCGATGAACACGGGTATGTGTCCGGCCAGCCGCGTAACGGCTTCGTGGACCGCGGGGGAGATCTTTTCGTCGGGGCCGATGATGGTGCCGTCCAGGTCCAGGGCCGCTGCCAGGATCGTCGAGCGGCCGTCATTCGATGAGCTTTCAGCCATTTCATCCTTTGGGTGGCGGCGTTGGCTGCTGTAATTCTATATGACTTGAGTACACTCCAAGAAGACCGAATGAGATGTTGTAATTTTTTCCATACAAGTTAAATCAATCCTGGTAACTTACTCGCGTGGAATAATTTAATTCGTAAAGGGCCGGATGCTTAAGAGATTCGTTGGGACCATTCTGATCGCCGTGGCCGTCTTGGTTGCAGCAACTGCTTGCGGCGAGACTGCCGAGACAATTGCACCGACTCCAGTGGTACAAGAGATTGTCGAATCTGCGTTGTTGCCAACCGTAAATGCCAAGGGCGCAACGGCCGTGGTTACTCCTCGGGCAATCACCCCCACGGCCGGAATCACGGCTGAGGCTTCGGAAGCCACCCGCACGGCCGCAATCGATGCTCAACGGGCCAAGGGTTGGCCTACTCCTGAGGGTAATTCGCGTGAGGCGACGAACACGCCGGCCCCTACACCCATAGATAAATCGAACTGGACCATCATCGAGCCTGGAAAGTGTGATGACGGTTCGACGATGCAGGTAGGTGAGATAGATGAGCTCAGGAAGACTTTATTCGCATTCATATTATTTAGCTGGGCACGCGACGAAGCTGAATTAGTGAAGATTGCCGACTTAGTCATCCACGGAGTGCCCTTCGGCAGCATAGAGATGGAGCCTTCACGGCACAGGGGAAGTTTCAACAGGTTCTACCAGGATGTGCGGATACTGGAGGTTCTCAGTGGAGAGACGTCGAGCGACACCGTCCGAGTGCTTCAGATCGCCTTTGACTACGCCACTAGTCCTGAGAATCTAGAGAAATATGAAATTACCCTAGGAACGGGAGACGATTATGGATATCCAGGGCCGCTAGGGCAGTGTCCGCAGATCCTCTTCCTCAACACGTCCTCGGGCGATGTTTTCTCATCGGTCGGAATTACTCAGGGTGTATTTACGTTGGGTCCCGATAGCCGCGTCGTTTACGCACCGGAATTTGAGTCCTTCGTAGGATTGGATGTGGCCCAAGTGAAATCGCGGGTCGAAATGCTCGGTCAACGTTAGGCCCGGATTATCTGTTTGAGACTAAAAAGAGGCCCCCGAAAAATCGGGGGCCTCTTGGTTCACCTGTGGCTGGGAAGACGGTCTAGTCGAAGACCAACTCCTTGTTCTTGCGGTCAGGGTTGCGCATCTCGGCCAGGCCATCTACGGCAGTGTCCTGGGAGTTGCAGAACAACTCGATTCCGTTGCCGTCGGGGTCTTTGATGTAGATGCTCTTGGTCATGCTATGGTCGGTGGTGCGCAGGTCCGATTTCTCGAAATACTGCTGCAACTTGTTGTAATAGTCAGTCAACTCGGCGAAGTCTTCCACTTGGATGGCCATGTGGTTCAGGCCCAAGCCGCCGTCGGTTACCTCGGCTGCGCCCTCAGGCGCCTGGAAGAGGGCCAAGTCGTGATGGATCGAGCCGCAGGTCAGGAATGTCCCCATACCGGGGCGCTCCAGCGAGATCTCGAAGCCCAATACTTCGGTGTAGAACTTGGTTGAGGCTTCCACGTCTTTCACATTGATCACCAGGTGGCCGATCCTCTTGGGTTTTGCCATATCAGTCCTCCTAATCCTTCCCCTGATCTTGGGGCGCTATAGATGGGGTCCCACGCTGGATATCGTTGATCGGTATCTCGAATACTATACCTTTTCAACGGCCGATTTCCAAGGGGTAACGAAGCAGCAAGCTTCCATATGGAATCAAGAATGGATTCTGGCTAGCTCACCCCTCGCGCTCCAGGAACCGCTGCACCCGGTCCATGGCGCTTGTTTTGTCATAGTTCTGGTAGAGGAGCATGGCGTTTTGCACCGGGTCTCCGCCGAAGAACCGCTCGTAGAGCACCTGTCTGCCGCCAAAGGCGCTGCAGGCCACGTCCCAGGCCAGGTGGAACAGGCGCACCCGGTCCTTGGCGCCGGTGGCGTCGGTGGCCAGGTAGCGCTCCAACTCAGGGGCAACCGGGGTATCGAAGTCGGCTTCAACCGGCAGGGCCATCAGGTTGCTGGAGCCCAGTAGCTGCACGATCTCGGCGAGCCTGGCGTAGATGGTCCTTGAGTACAGGTTACGCCCCGCGGTCAGCGGACCCTGGGCCGGACACATCACGCCCCATTGGTTCAGCTTGGCGTCGGCCTCCGCAGCCCGCACGCAGGCCTTCAGCGTTTCCAGGTAGACCACGATCTCGCCGATTCGCTCCTGAACGTGGGGTATCTGAGTCGAACCCAGGGTTTCCGCCATCAATGACGTAAGCCCGAGCAAAAACTCGGTCTTGACAGCGGTGCGGTTGACCACCTGCTGCCCGGTGTGGGCGGTGGACTGGGTCGCCGCCGCGTAGTTGTTGCACATGTCCACGTCGCCCAGCAGGAACACCCGCTCCCAGGGCACCAGGACGTTGTCGAAGAAGACCAGGGCGTCCATCTCCTCGAACCTGGCTCCCAGGGGGTGGTCGAAACTGGAGCGGCCCAGGTCCAGGCTCTCGCGGCAGATGAATTTCATGCCGGGGGTGGCGCAGGGCAGGGCGAAGGAGAAAGCCTGCCGCCAAGCCTCTTTGCCCAGGATGTGGGTGCGGGTTGGGTAGACGGCGATCTCGTCGGAGATGGGTCCCAGGGTGGCCAAGATCCGGCTCCCGTGGACCACTATGCCGGCATCGGTCTCCTTCACCACCGTCAGGGCCACCTGCTCTTCGATATTGTCGGCGGCCGCCGTATTGCGGCTGCGTTGCAGGTTCACCAGGGTGTGGGTCAGGGTCAGGTCGTTCTCGCGGATGTACTCGTGGTACCGCAGAACATTGTCTTTGAACTCGGGACGGTTGTCCGAGAAGTAGTCCGACGACCCGGCCCATCCCGACACCGCCGAGTTTAGAAAGTCGGGAGTGCGGGCCATCATGCCGCAGCTCTCCCACGCCCAATTGGTCATCATCTCGCGCCGCCTGATGAGATCGTCGATGGTCTTGGGGATGATGAAAGACAGGCCCACCGGCTCGCCTGAGGACGGCGATTCAAAGGTCATGGCGTCTTTGGTCGCCGGGTCGTGCTGCATGTCATAGAGGGAGGCCAAGGAGCGCACGCCATTCTTTAGCGCGGGGTGGGTTGTGACGTCGTCCACCTTCTCACCGCCGATCCAGACCTCGGCAGGGTTGTTCGCCAGGCCGTCGATGTATTGTTGCCCCGTTCGAGCGGGCATGAATCAGCCTTCCCGTGGGGCCTTATACGGGGCCCTCGCCGGATTGGGGCGAGTGTAGCAGTGGCCCAAAGGGGTGTCAAAAGCGGATGAATCTTGCCCTGCGGATTGTACCTAGGGGCACGGCATGCCGTGCCCCTGCTCCGGACCATAGCGACTCAACTAAGAAGCGCTCCGGCGATGTAGTACCCTGTGACAGCCAGGGTCGCGCTGGCCGTTACACCCAACATCCCCAGCCAGCGTTCTCCCTTGGCCACGGCAACCATGCCCATCAGGATGCCCAGCGGGCCGAATACCACGGGCGCCACGGCCAATGACGCCAAGGCCAAGACCATGCTTCCGGCGGCGAACCAACGGCCTGACTTGCTTTTACGCACGGTGATCCTTCTTAAGGCGCCCATCGCAATGACCATAGTCTTACCATAACGATAAGTGGTCAAGACACTGCGAATTAGCCTAATTACTCTCTGTAACAGAGAGTATATCGCTATAAACGGTTAGTAAAAATACCTGTATCGGTAACCAAATAGTAAACGTGGGCGGACGAGTACCGTTTACCAAGGGGTTGTGGTATGTTACCGGCGTCTTTTCAGCCTGGTGACAATCGTATTGACGGCTTACATCCAATCGTTAGGACCGCGTAATCCATCATTAGGAGGAACATATGAAAGGCCGAGTAGTAGTCTGCAAGGAATACGGCAAGCCCTTTGTGATCGAAGAGTATGAGGTGCCGGAGCCCGCTCCCGGCGCGGTCATACTCCGCATGACCCAAGCAATCCGGCAACGGTCATGGTTGAGATAACTCACGAATATCCTGATGCTCTGGTGGCCATGACCACTCATGGCCGCTCCGGGGTGGACCGGCGGTGTAGCGAACGACCCTGTCGACCACGCCGCCAATCAGCCACCGGTCCGGTGATGGTTCTTCGGGGCTGACCGGCTACGCCACCCCATGAATGGGAAAAGGCAGAGTCATAAAAACCCTGCCTTTTGCTGAAGCCATCTTCACTGGAGCCATCTTCAATTGTAACTGGGTATTGCCGAACAAAGGTAAATGACGCTTTTGCGCTCTTTTGTACTACGCAAAGGAGTCCCGAAATCCGGCTGCTATTCGGACCACGGGTTTAGATTAAATAATATTTGTATGTACATGCCCAATTCCAGGTAGAAGTTGGGCTCGAAGCTTCAAAGCAGTTTTTAATGCGGTACAAACCGTCCAATGCGTCTTCATAAATGATAGTCTCGGGGCACTGGTATGTAGCACAAGTTCGTGAAACGAAATCGACCTCGATGTACGCTTCAATCTCTTCGGCCCAATATTGAAGCTCGCCTTCAACATAGATGTAATTCACGGCTGATGAGCATAAAACGTTTACTCCCCAGTCAAGATCGTCGCCAACCGGGATGAACCGGGAAAGTGGATTGCAAGATTCGTGACCGTCTGTCCCGTTGTCGTGACCGTCTGCACTGATCACCGAAGCACTGAGACCGACGATTACCGCAAACAGGACCATTATTCCCAAGAACCATTTCCGTGGAAAAATACTATTTATCATTTTATTTGGTCCCCCAAAGTTAGTTAGTTTCGCATTAGCGACTAGAGTTGCAATTAGATTGACGCCTATTATTCACCTCCGTTCTCTTCTTGGTGTTTCAGAATGCCTGGGATCGGATCACCCATACCGTCCCAATTCTTTAGCGGCGCTTCTCCTTTGAGGAACCGCTCAATCTCTATTTCCGACTCTCGCTGGTGCTGGAGTTCCTTTTCGCGCCATTCGTCTAATTTTCCTGCGAGTTCCGCCTCCCAATCACTTATCCGAATCCCAGGAGGACACGTCATAGTCCTACCGTCACTAAATCGGATGGCGAGACGGCCGGGCGTTTTTCTCCGGCCCCCTTGTTCGATGTAATCCTCTAGTTTCAGTGAAATCAGGATTATCCAATTGCCTGCTAATCTCCGAAAGATGTAATCCCCGCTCTCAATCGCATTCTTTAATTCGGTAGGCCATTTTGAGGGATCGACCAATCGCTCGATTTTTTGATATGTACCTGTGTTTTCCATCAGCCATTAACCTTGCACGTACGGATTAAGTCGGTTGTTGCTACAACGCCACTAGAATCTGACATCAATAGCGACTAACGTGCATTGTAAACCGATTGGCTTATCCGAATTTCGACGACATAGCTCGCTTTTTAGTGAATAATTACTATGTTGGATAGCTATCATCAGCTTCATCTGTGTACGATACACAGTCGATTAAAGTCAATAATGTCGTAGTTTCGAAATTATTACTTGGATATATCATTGAGATTATTCACTATTATAGGATTTATCGCAAGTTCGAGCATTATAACTAATTCCGCTAATATTACTGAATCGATATGGCATAACGTATTCGTATTGGTCTTGTAAAGACCTTCCAAAAACTTGGACCGATCCAAGCAACAGGCATCTAAATATAAACAACCGAACGTCCACGGTGAGACGGGAAACATCGTCGGTTAGGGTGTAACTTTTTGCCGGGGAGGGCGTCTCGATCGCCCCCATGTGGCTGAACGATATTGGGAGCAAAGCAATTACGCATGTAACGTCGCGGTCGTGCCTCACCCGACAGATACCCATTCCCAAAGGGTTGTGGTATGTTACCGGCGTCTTTTCAGCCTCTTGATGGCCGTTTTCAGGGTTCTCTCCCGACCGGGTTATCAGGGGGTATGAGGTCCAGCGATAGGAGGAACGTATGAAAGGCCGAGTAGTAGTCTGCAAGGAATACGGCAAGCCCTTTGTGATCGAAGAGTATGAGGTGCCGGAGCCCGCTCCCGGCGCGGTCATACTCCGCATGACCCAAGCCGGTATCTGCGGTTCCGACCTTCACACCTGGCGGGGCGACCAGAACCAACAGGACCTGCCCATTCCGCCCACGGGCCGCGCCATGGGACACGAGGGCACCGGAGTCGTGGAGGTGCTGGGAGATGGGATCGAGACCGATACCGCCGGAGATCCCATCAAGAAGGGAGACCGGGTGGTCTACGCGGCCGTCTTCCCCTGTTACCACTGCCGCCAGTGCCTGAAGGGCAACACGAACTGGTGCATGAACCGCAACTATCCCGCCGCCGGGATCTGGCCTTATTTCGTGGCCACCTATTCCGACTATCTCTACCTGCCGGCCCGCCACCCCTTCTTCAAGGTCCCGGACGAGCTGGACGACAACATTTTGGGGCCGGTGAACTGCGCCATGGGCACGGTCACCACCGGCCTGATCCGCGCCCAAGCCGGCGAGGGCGATTACGTGGTGATCCAGGGCGCCGGCGGTCTGGGCATCCACGCCACCGCCATGGCCAAGGAGATGGGCGCCGACCGGGTGATCGTCATGGACCGCCTGGAGAACCGCCTGCAATTGGCCGAGGAATTCGGCGCCGACCACACCATCAATATCGAAGAATTCAACACCCCGGAGACCAGGCTGGCCCGGGTCAGGGAACTGACCGACGGCCGCGGCGCCGACGTGGTGATGGAACTGGTGGGCCGGGCCGAACTGCTGGCGGAAGGCATCGACATGCTGAGCAACGGCGGCACCTTCGTCGAGATCGGCGACATAGTCCGGGGCCGGGAGGTGTCCATCGACCCCTCCAAGCTGCTCACAGGCAAGAGCATCGTCGGTTCACTGATGTATAAGCCGGAGTTGCTGCCCAGGCTGCTGAACTTCCTGGTCCGCAAACAAGACGTCCTGCCCTTCGACAAGATCGTCTCCCACACCTTCCCTCTGGCCGAGGTCAACGATGCCTTCGCCCAGGCGGAATGGGACCAGACCCAGACCCCGATTACCAGGGCTATGCTGGTGCCCTAGAAGCCGCCTCGCAGAGTGGTCCGACGATCTTCCGTGGAAGGATGTCGAAGGACTAAAGGGTCGCCACCGGACTATTTGAAACGGGTCACTTCGAGCGTAACTGCCGGGGCATCCGCATCGGCGCCCTCCACGCCGTGAGCACGGCCGGCTTGGGGCGGGAAGAGGATGGCAATTCTTCGGCTTCGCCCTGGACGGGCGGTCTAGGCGGGCCTAGGCGTTCGACTTAATGGCGTCCCCCAGTCCTTGTGGTAACATGCGTCCAACCTGAAACTCCGCGCCTGAGACCAACCGCTGGTCTTGTGTGCTATCGTTGCGGCTGAATCATTGGGAGGGAGCGAACATGAAATTCGGCATGATGTATGAGATACAGATACCCGAGCCCCACTATCCGGGTATCGAGCGCGACCGCTACCACCAACTCATGGCCCAGGTGGAGTTGGGCGACCAGGTGGGGTTCGACTATTTCTGGACCGTTGAACACCATTTCCTGAACGAATTTTCCCATTGCTCCGCGCCCGAGGTCTTGTACGGGGCCATCTCCCAGCGCACTAAACGCATCCGCATCGGCCACGCCGTGGCTTTGTTGCCGGAACAATACAACCACCCGATACGGGTCGCGGAACGGGCGGCGGTGCTGGACATAATCAGCGATGGGCGCGTGGACCTGGGCACCGGCCGGTCGACGACCCTAACGGAGATGGACGGCTTCGAGGTAGACCCGGAACAGACCAAGGCCCAGTGGCGAGAAGCCATCGGGATGATTCCCAAGATGTGGACCGAGGACCCCTTCTCCCACCAGGGCGAGTTTTTCAACATACCGCCCCGCTCAGTGATCCCCAAGCCGGTGCAAAAACCCCACCCGCCCCTGTGGGTGGCCTGCAGCCAGCCAGACTCCTTCTCGGCCGCCGGCGAGATGGGCTTGGGTGTGCTCTGCTTCAACCTGGGAGGGTACGACCAGCTTGACGAACGGGTCGCCGCTTACCGGAAGGCGTTGAAGAACGCCAACCCCGTGGGGTCTTTCGTGAACGACCAGATCGCCGCGCTGGTTATCGTCTACTGCGCGGAGGACGACGAAGAGGCCAAGCGTATCGGCGGCCCCGAGGGTGAGTGGTTCGTCCAGAACGCCGAGCGTTTGTATAACCCTTGGAAGGGGCGCGAGGTGCCGGAATCCTACAGATACGCGGTGGACGCCATCCAGACGGAACGGACCGGCAAGGTGGCCCAGGACCATATGGACTCGGGCGCGTTCGCCATGGGCAACCCCGAAACCGTCATCGAGGTCATGAAGAAATACCAGGACGCCGGCGTGGACCAGGTGCTGTGCTTCCTGCAGCCGGGCCGGTTGGAGCACACCCGCATCATGGACTGCATCAAGCTCATGGGACGCCACGTGATCCCCCACTTTCTCTAGGCGGGCGGGCGGCAGCGCCGCAGGCAAAAGCGGCTTTGCCGCGGGGTTTACTCAATGAGTCCCCATCGTCATTCCGGCGAGAGCTGAAATGACGGTGGCGACGCTGCGGACGGTCATCGGCAGCAGTGCGATTCCGGGTTGCAACGCTTTGCCTAGATGTCACCCTGAGCGCAACGAAGGGTCTGCCAAGGTCTTGATCGGCAGATTCGTCGTCGCTTCACCCCTCAAAATGACAATTTTGCGGCGAGAGCCGATGGAACTAAATGGATCGCCGGAATTGCCCCGCCGGTTGTTCTCAAGAATCTAGTGTGGGCGGAAGGCAAATAAAAAGGCCCATTCTCCCATAACGGAGAATGGGCCTTTCACCGTCGCAGGTTAGATATCTAGTCTGATGACGGCAGCTTGCGGGGCTCTTGGATCTCCATGGTTTTTTCGCAGCAATCTATCTCGCCGTCGCCGCTCTTGGTGCAGAGCACGCTGCTGCCGCACTCTTCACAGGTGTAACGTTTGCCTAGTTGGTTGGCCATTTGGCGGTCCTCCGTGGGAATTTTTGCGGGGTTTCGCCGTTCTACTTGGTCGTTCTACTTGAGTTCCATGGGTGTTTGGCAACAGATGATGGAGCCATCGCCGCCCTTGGTTACGATGAACTCGGAACCGCACTTGCTGCATACGTAGCGTTTGCCGGTCTGATTAGCCAACTGCTCAGCTCCCTAGCCGGAATATTTTTCTGGATTGCCCCCAGGCTCGTTTCAATTATAGACAAGCCACTTGGTGGATTCAACTTGGGCGGTCCGGGCCGGGGCCGGGTTAGGGCTCCGGATTTGGCTTTGCCGGTTCGACGGCGAAGCGCACCAGGAAAGTGGCTTCGCCCAGAGGGATGCCGTCGAATAAGATGGCGGCCGAGTGTATGCCCGGTTTCTGCACCGGGATGCGGAAACTCTTGATCCAGCGCTGGAACAAGATGCCCTCATCCCACTCCACCTTTTGGGCTGGAGGCGTCTCCAAAGGTATGCCTGGCGTCTTTAGCGTGACAAAAAGGTAGTGGTCGCCGGGCTCGACCCCGCCGATGCAGAAGGCCAGGTTGAAATCGACGGTGGCCAGGACCGGGTCGTCAGGATCCGCTGTGCCGTCGGGCTCGGGTAATTCAAAGAGATCGACGATGCCGTTCAGGCTGAGATCGCCGTCTTCTGTCTCTGTCGTGTCCTTGCAGAACAGGGCGTATTTCAAAAAGGGGCCGCTGGCTTCACCGGCCAAATTGGGGCCTCCCGTCACCGATGGACATCCGTGAATCTGACGGCCAATTCTAGCATGCCGCCTGATCACGGAAAACGCCGGTCTAAAGCAGTTTTAGCTAGCCCATTGCCAACCGCGTCTAATATTGAGAAACTAGGCGCGTAATATTCAGACCGGGGGTGGCAGTTGTGGCATCCACTCAACAGACCCAGATAACCCAGGAAAAATTCGGACAGGGTATGACCACTCAGCAGTACATCGACCAGATCAAGGTCAACAAAGACCCGTTCGTGGCGATCTATGAGACGGTCCAGATACCCGCTGATTCCCTGAGCCTGTTCGACGGACTGAGCGAGCCATTGAATCTGGCCGTTTTCACCGCCGATTGGTGCGGCGACGCCATGAGCACCACTCCGGTGATCCTAAAGCTGGCCGACAGCACCCCCAACATCTCCGTTCAGGTCTTCAACCGGGACGACGAACTGGAATTGAGCAACAGCCTTTTGCCCGAGAACCGTGCCGGCACCGTTCCCATATTCGTGGTCATGGACCAGGATATGAACCAGGTCGCCCGTTTCATCGAGACCGCCAACACGCTGGTGCCGGACATCGACGCCATGGACGCCGCCATCGACCAGGAGACGGCCGGAATGGACGAGGCCGAGGCGCGACAGGCCAAGCGGGGCCGGCGCACGTCCTACCGGGTGGAGCGCGCCCAAGCGTGGGGAGAAGTCATCCTGAAAGAGTTCGGCGGCCTGGTGGCCGAAGCTCTGGCGGGCAGCCCCGGGGACCGCCCCTTGGAGGGCGGCACCAAATGGCCGCCTGAAGACTGATCTAGACGAATAAGCATAACTCTGGATAATCGTTCCGAGAGGACGGTGATGGCTGAAGAACTGATCAGCATGGAAGACATGGCGACGATCTTCGAGGTTACCGACGCCTTGGGGATACACCGGGAATCGGTGCGGGTCGAACTCACCAAAGAAGACCCGGGTTCCATCCAGAAGGTTGCTGACGGCATGGTGGAGATCACGTTGCCGGTCAACGAAAGCGCCGAAATCTTCTGCCGCAAGTTACGCATCGACCTGGAAGCCATGGGTTTCGAGCTGTCGGATAGTGTGCTCGGCTACGATGACGACGAAGATGATGATGAGGAAGACCGGCCGGCGCCCAGCCAAAGACCTCGATTGAGCTAGTCCGCTGGGAGCTTAATATCCAGGCTCCCGCCACTCGAAGGCCAGGTTGGCGTAGCGCACGAAAACCGCTCCCCCGGGGGCGGCCAAGGGTCCGTTGGCGGCCAACAGTGCGATGGTATGCTGCTCGCCCGGCTGGGCTTCATCCGAGAGCACGACCCGTTGGGGCACGTTGAACCCCTGGACGGCGCCCCGGTGCCGGTCGCACTCCCCGTCGATCCACAACTCCCCGTAATCGTCGATGCAGGTCTCGAACTGGACCCTGACACCGGTGGTAGGGTGGCCGTCCACGGTCTCCGGAAAGGTCAAGTTGATCCGGTACCAGACGAACGAGAACCCATGGGAGACCCACTTGGCCAGGTCCGTGCACACCTCCCATCCGGAGTCGTCGTAATCAGCAAGCCGGGCCGGAGAGCCTTCGAGCTGGGAGACCAAGCCCTCGTTGGGCTCGCCGGGCACCAGCCCTTGGGCGAACTTCCACCGGCCTTTCACCGCCGCCAGGCCGCTGCTGGTGTTGAGGTCTATCACTGCTCTCGGCATGTCCCCGCTCCCTTTTTCTCTTTTAGTCGACGGCTAGATGCCCACGATCTTGATGCCGGAGTGGGCGTTGTAGACCCGCCTAGATCCCCATTATTTTTATGCCGGCATGAATCTTGTAGATTCGGTTGATGTTCACCAGCAAGGGCGTTATCTGTTCCACGTATTTGGCGTTGGCCAGACTGCCGCCGTCCACGCCGCGCAGGTCTTTGATCTTGTCGGCCAGGCCCATCACCAGTTTCTTGGCTTCCGCGTGGTCCGAGCAGACCACCACGTCCCCTTCCATGGTCACGTTGGGGTCCAGCAGTTCCTCGGCGCTGGCATTCTGGAAGGCGGCCACCACTTGGGAATCGGGCAGTATATCCTGGGCCTCTTGGGCTGCGGAACCGGCTTCGACTTCCACCGCGCTGGCGCCCTTGCCACGCTCGAACTTCATGGGTGCGATGACACAGACCACGATCTTGCCCTTGAGCGCCGCGCCCAGGTCCTCCAACACCGGCCGTTGACCCTCGTAGGGAAAGGCCAGGAAGACCACGTCCGCGGCTGCGGCCGCGCTGGAGTTATCCATGCCTCCGATGACCAAACCCGGCGCCGATTGGGCCAACTCCTCGGCGGCCGCCGTGCCCCGCGCGGCGTCCCGTGACCCAATGATGGGCGTTTCTCCGGCCATGGCCAGGCGCAGGGCCAGCCCTTTGCCCTCCGGCCCAGTTCCTCCCAAGATCGCCAGCATGGACCCTCCCTTTGGATACTTCAGATTAATCACGCGACCATAGATTTAGCCGGTCAACGTGCTCCAGTCGCGCAGGTCCGTCGGTAACATCTCGTTGTTACCGCGCCGCAATACTATATCCACAACAAGATAATCAGGGAAGTACTGACGCGTAGGTTGCGATGGGGCAATCAGGATTCAGAAGGACCGGTAGTACACCCGCCTTTTCACTGGCAGTCTCTTCCTGTCATGATTATTGATTCCAGGTGTACACCACGCCGCTGTCTGGAAAAACCCATACCGGGCTGCCATCGTTGTCGGTGCTTCTAACGTTCATCTCTATATACCCCTCGTGCTGTTCGATTTGCGGGTCGAAGGGTCTCTGGGAATGCAGGTAGTGCTCGATGCACCCGCCGCGGAGGGTATGAGGGTAACAGAAGATAAATTGGGGGTCCAAAGAGGGATCGACCAAGTGTATGGGATAGGCCTCGGCGGCCTTTGAGATCAAGCTCGGAACAGGAATGGTGGAAGGTTCGGCCGAAGGTCTCTTGAGATTCTCCGACCGTGTGGACACTCGCCGATGCGGTCCGCCCGGTGTACTCGCCGTCATTGTCGGAAGCGGTTACGGCTACGTCCGCAAGGACGGCGTGGCCGTGGTTCCCATCGGCTCGCTCGGTCCGTAGTCAAAGCTTTTCGGATATGCGACGGCACGCGAGTTTCACTATCTTGCGGATCATCAGCGCTGCTATCGCGAAAGCCGCCTAGCGCCACGACCCATCTTCTTTCTTCACATCTTCACATCTAAAATGGATTTGCTATGAGCCTATCAGCCGGATCCGCCGTACTCGACAT
>JADFPD010000091.1 GCA_022562475.1 Chloroflexota bacterium
CCACCAGGAACTACACTAACTGGACCAATCCTAAGGTAGACGCCTGGTTCGAACTACAGAAGGTTGAACAAGACCCCGCCAAGCGACGGGAGATCAACAAGGAATTGGAGCTCTTCCTGTTCACCCAGGAGGACAACCACTGGATCACCCTGGGATGGGGCGTACTGCAATGGATAATCGGTGAAGACGTCCGTGGCTTCAATGCTCCTGAGACGGTCCAGACCCACTTCAAGCATGAAGACTTGTGGCTCGACCGCTAACGGTCGGATGAAGTCTAAACCGGCAGGTTAACAAGGTGGCCTGCCCCGTATAGCCGGGGCAGGCCATCGGCAATTTGGGCGGGACGCAGGTGATCCGCCCGGGGTATTGAAACGTATTATTATCTCTCTGACTGCACGGGACCCGATACGTCACACAACAGGACCGGATAGATGCAACAGTACGCGTTAAAACGGATAGCGTTATTTTTCCCAACGATCCTGTTGGTCACCGTCATCGTTTTCGTGGTGATGCGGCTGATTCCGGGAGATATTTGCCTCGCCATCCTGAGCGATGGCGAAGCCTCCTTCACCCAAGAAGAACTTGTCAATTGCCGGATCGAACTCGACCTGGATAAACCGTTGGCGATCCAGTACTTCGATTGGATCGGCAATGCGGTCCAAGGTGATTTCGGCGATTCCCTATGGTTCAAAGCTCCAGTGATGGAGGAGTTGGGCGAGCGGATTCCAGTCACCGTAGAGTTGACCATCGTGGCGATGCTAATCGCCGTTGTATTCGCGGTCCCGTTGGGCATCATCTCGGCCCTCAAGCCAGAAAGTTGGATCGACTACGCGGCCAGGATCTTCACATTGGCGGGCATCTCCATGCCTGTGTTCCTGGTTGCGATTCTGATAATTTTGTTCCTGGTCCATGTCTTTGACTGGCTGCCACCCCTGGGTTATAAACCTCTTTGGGAAGACCCTGGGGCAAACCTGCAGCAACTGATCTTTCCGGCCTTGGCCCTGGCCTTCTACGAGATGGCCTTCGTGGCCCGGGTAACGCGCTCCGCGATGATGGAGATCATACGCGAAGACTACATGCGGACCGCTCGGTCCAAGGGTTTGAGCGAGAGCGTGGTGGTGTTCCGTCACGGACTCAAGAACGCCCTCCTGCCCGTCTTGACCACCTCCGGCTGGATCTTCGCCCGGTTGTTCGGAGGAACGGTAATCATTGAAACTATCTTCTTGGTGCCGGGCATGGGAAGGATTCTCATTGAGGCGATATTCCAAAGGGACTATACGATGATTCAAGCGGAGATCGTGATCATCGCTATGTTCATAGTTACCATCAATCTGGTTGTCGATCTCCTGTATGGGTTGTTGGACCCCAGGATTAGGTACGCATAAAAGACGGCTCTCCAACAGGAAAGCCCAGACCAGTGACCGACTAATAGCGTATCCAAATGGTTCGGATTTAGAGTAATCAGCCGGACAGATCAAGGAATATCAAGATGCAAGTGTTTCGTTCCGAAACTGCGGGAACAGTTGATCTCGCAGAAAAAATCAGGATTAAACCAACGGGGCTTGCCGCCGTTCTCTTCGGGCTGAAGGACTTTGCCCGTAGGAAGCCAGTTGCTTTCGCAGGTGGGGTGGTCCTCACAGCAGCTATCTTAGTGGCGATATTTGCGCCGCAGATCGCGCCCCATGAAGCTACGGATATAGGAGTAGCGGGGAAATTTCTTGGACCTGGGGGCGAGGGCACGCTCCTTGGCACTGACCAGCTAGGACGTGACATATTTAGCCGTCTGATCTTTGGCGCCCGCGTCTCCATGTACGTGGGTGTTGTCAGCGTAATGATTGGCATCACCTTTGGCACCCTAGTAGGGGTGGCCAGCGCCTACGTCGGTGGCTGGACCGATATCATTCTCCAAAGGCTGATTGACGCTTTGATGGGCTTCCCTCCCATCATCTTGGCCCTGGGCCTGATGGCAGCCTTGGGGGCGTCCGTCAATAACGTAGTCATTGCGTTGGTGGTGATTCTGGTTCCGGGGGCAACCCGGGTGATCAGGTCCCAGGCCTTGAGCATCAAAGAGTTGGATTACACGCTGGCGGCTAGGTCCATCGGCGCAGGCCCGGTCCGTATCATATTCAAGCACATGCTCCCCAACGTCGCCGCCACCTACATAGTGTTGGTTACCCTCACCTTGGGCTTCGCCATCGTCGTGGAGGCGGCCCTGAGCTTCCTTGGCGTGGGGATTCCTCCGGACGTGGCCACCTGGGGCAGCATGCTGGAGTTAGGCCGGGAGCACATCGACAAGCAGGGTTGGATGGTGGTATTCCCCGGTATAGTTATCGCGCTTGTCGTATTCTCGGTGAACTTCCTGGGGGACGGACTCCGGGACGTCATGGACCCCAAACTGCGGGGCCGCTAACCGCCGCGCGCAGTCCTTAGATTCAGTTAGTTCTAACGGCGGGCACATTGCCCGCCGTTATTTTGTCCCGCCAGCCCATTGGTGACACCCTACCAGCTTCGGGCTATACTGGCCTGGCCTGCAAATAACGCTTTCAGGCAGACACGAACGTAGGACACCAACGTCTTGAACGACCACATCCTTGTCGATTCCACCACACCCGTGGCCACGGTCACCTTCAACCGCCCTAGCCAACGGAACGCCATCAGCTTCGCGATGTGGCGTCGATTTTCCGAGATCATGCAGGAGCTGGACGGCGACCCCGAGGTTCGAGCAGTGGTGATCACCGGCGCGGGCGAGGACGCTTTTTCGGCGGGGGCCGACATCCAAGACTTCGAAGAACACCGCTCCAACTCCACCAAGGGCCGGGGCTACAACGAAGTCGTGAACGGGGCGCTGAAAACCCTTTCCGACATGGCGACTCCCACCATCTCGATGATCCGCGGGTTCGCCGTGGGCGGCGGCTGCGAATTGGCGGTGGCTACGGACCTGCGCATAGCCAGCGACGACATCCGGATGGGCATCCCGGTGGGCAGGCTGGGTATCAGCATCGGCCACCGGGAGATGCGGGGATTGGTCGACCTGGTCGGCAAAGGCAACGCCCTCTACATCCTGCTGTCGGCCCGTTTGCTGGACGCCCAAGAATCCCTGCGGATCGGGCTGGTCAACCAGGTGGTTAAGCCGGAAGAAATTCACGACTACACCTACAAGCTGGCGGCGGACATCGCGGCCCTTGCGCCCCTTTCACACGCCGTGAACAAGCTCACCATGCGCCAGGTGCAGAACAAGCCGTCCCTGGAGGACCTCACCGAAGAAGAGGCCGGCCTGCCACTGACTCAGTTCGACACCAAAGACTATCTCGAAGGCTACACAGCATTCTTGGAAAAACGGCGACCGAATTTTATCGGAGAATGACCGGACGAATAACCTCCGTGTCCATCCAGGCGCATCACCCTGAATCCGCACTCGATTGGTAGAGGTCGTTTGACAGCACGTCCAGCGAAGGTCCGGGCCGACCGCCTGCTGTTCGAAAGGGGTTTGGCCGATTCCCGGGAACAGGCCCAGGCGCTGATCATGGAAGGCGTGGTCTACACACCCAGCGGCCGGGTTTTGAAGGCAGGTTCCACGCTCCCCGGAGACGTGGAGCTAGAGGTGAAGGGCCGCCTGCCCTTCGTGAGCCGGGGCGGAGTCAAACTGGCTCATGCCCTAGACCAGTTCCAGATGGACGTTACCGGGCTGACCGTGCTGGACGTTGGCGCCTCCACCGGCGGTTTCACTGACTGCCTGCTGCAGCGGGGCGCGCGGCACGTCTATGCGGTGGACGTGGGCCACGGACAGATGGATTACGGCCTGCGGCAGGACGAGCGGGTATCGGTGATGGAGAAGACCAACGCCCGCAATCACTTTGACCTCCCTGAGCAAGTTGATCTAGTTGTCATGGACGTATCGTTCATCTCCCTGACCATGGTGATACCGGAGGCCGTACGGCACCTTAAGCCGGGCCGGCACGTTGCCGCGTTGGTCAAACCCCAATTCGAGGCCCTGAAGGGCCAGGTGGGCCGGGGTGGCGTGATCAAAGACCCCAAGGTCCATGCCGGCGTGCTGGGCAAGACGGTCAATTGGGCCGTTGGACAGGGGCTGCGAGTTAGGAATATGTGCCGCTCGCCCATACAAGGCGACGCCGGCAACCGGGAATTTTTCATCCTGCTGCAAAAACCTCAAGATTAAACACCAAGGTCCGACAGGAGCATTTCATGGATGTAAAAGAGATCGCCGAGATCCTCACCGCCCGGGAGAAGACAGTTTCAGTGGCCGAGGCCGACACAGCCGGCCTGATCGGCTACATGCTGGGCGCTATCCCCGGCAGTTCCAAGTATTTCCCGGGTGGCGTGATCGCCTACACCGGCGGCCTCAAAGAGAAGATCTTGGGTGTACCTAATGATGTAGCTCCCACCCACGGCACCGTGAGCAGCGAGATGGCCAAAGGCATGGCCAGAGGGGTGCGGGAACTGACCGGGACCGACTACGCCGTGTCCACCACTGGCGTCACCGGCCCCGCCGCCGGACGGGCCGGGCTGCCCATCGGGACTTTCTGGATCGGCCTTTCGGTTAAAGACGGCGAGGACACCGCCATCGAAGTCCACTTGGACGGAGACCGTGACGCCTGCAAGCGGGGCGCGGCCCAAGCAGCCCTAGACCTGCTGGGAAAGGAACTGAGCACCTAACCCGGCTCCAGAGTCTGTTCCGTTTCGCACGAGGCCGCTATGCGGTCCCAGTCGTATCCCATGGGAATCATCTTTACCTGCCGCCAGGTCTCGGACTGGTCGGCGTAATGCTGACTTCCGGGGTGCCCGGAACTGCCCAACGGCACCACCCAGAGGGAATTCTCCCAATCGGATGGGTCGTAGGAGTAGCGGGCCACCGATAGGCTGGTGACTGTCGCCGGGTTTGCTGGAGAGTAGCCGCCCTGGAGCGGTGTGTCGCCGTCGCCGCTGGTGGGTATTGCGGGCGGGTCGAGCAGTTCCGCCAACTCGGGAAACGCCGCCGATAGGTTGTGCTTGGGACGCGCCTGGTGCACCCTCTCCCACCGCCACTCGTCCATATCTTCTCCCAGCCGCTCAGACAGCGTGGCGACTGCCTTGGACAACGCCCGGGCCACCGCCGTGGGCCAGGTGTCGCCGTCCGGTAGCAGAGAATTGTCGTCCTGGCCGATCATCGCCACCAACCGGGCCTTCAACCGGTTGGAGAATGAACCCAAGCCCCGGTCCGCCGGGTGCCAGGCATCATGGGCCAGCTTTTCTGTCAGATTGGTCTCCAAAACTTCTTTCAGCAGGGCATCCCGCATGAAACTATAGATGGTGGGCTGGACCCGGCCGGCGTCCATCTCCCCGTTCCAGTCCAGAAGCAGATCCTTGGCGGCCTGGCTGGCCGTGTCGCGGGGCTCGATCTGCTTGACCACGCTCAGATAGGCCAACGCCGGGATGGAGACGCGCTGGGCGTGCACTTGGGCCATGTCTCCGGCTGTGGGGAGGTGCAATGATTTGAGGCCTTTCGTGACGCTTTTCACCCTGAATTCCGGGGTGAAGTCGATGGCGATATAGTGGGGATAATCGTCTCCCACGGGCCGGTTGTTGGCCGTGGCGATGTAGCCTTCGGGCGGGTTGATCGATAAGGGCAGCTCATCGAAGGGTATATCTCCCTTCCACTCGTGCTCTCCCGTCCAACCCGGCACCGGCAGCCAGCCGTTGACCAGCGGCCGGATGGGTATTCGCCCGCGGCAGAAGTAGCCCATGTCGCCGTGGATGTCGGCGAAGAGCAGGTTGTTGCAGGGGTCGACCCAGCCGCGCATAGAGTCAACCAACTCCCGGCTATTTTCAACCCGCAGCATCTTCCAGAGTATCTCCGGCCAGGTGGATGCATTCTCGGTGGCGGTGTACTTGAAGGCCAACCCCGAACCCTCGTCTGGACCGCCGGCGATCACGGGGCCATGCTGGGTCACAGTCACCGTGGTGTGTACATCGCTGCCGCCACGGACCTTGATCGTCTCTTCGTGCGTTTCAGTATCCAACCATTGATCTTTATACAGGTATTGGCCGTCTTTGAACCGTTCCACATAGAGGTCCTGGTAATCGGCGGCGGTGTGGGTGACGCTCCAAGAGACCCGCCCATTGTGGCCGAAGTGGGGGAATCCGGGCACTCCGGGGAATGACAGGCCTACAACATCGAACTCCGGACAGGCCACCTGGTTCTGGTAATAGACGCTGGGCGTGTCCAGCCCGCGGTGGGAGTCGCCGGCCAAGATGGGCTTGCCGTTGGCGGTCTCAGCGCCGCAGAGGACCCAGCTGTTGCTGCCCGAGTCCATCTCATTCAGATAGTTCAGCCCGGCCGCGCCCTCGGCCAGTTCCTTCAGCCCTTCATCCAATGGACCGGTAGAGGTCGAGCCGGGAGGCAGGATCATAAGATAACCGGGCTCGACGCCGGGGAAGAGCTTGCCCGCGGCCTCCGGACCCAGCTCGCGGACCATACGCGCCCGCCAGACCTTGGACTCGAACACCCCCATGGAGATGTGGCGCACCTTGTAGACGGTCAGACCGTCCCACGGCTGCCAGGGCTCCGGCGCCAGTCCGGTGATGCGGTATTCCACCGGCAGGGCGTCTCCGCTTTTTATGAAGGCATTCACGCCGGCGGCGTAGGCGTCAAACACATCTTTGGTGTGTGGGTCCATGACTTGGTAGTCGGCTTTGGCGCTGGCTTCCAGCCGGAAACGGCGCATCATCGTGTCTTGGGCCACCGCCTGTTCGCCCACGGCCTCCGACCAGCGGCCAGCCCCCCGGCGGCGGTCATATTCCATGTGCCACAGCCGGTCTTGGGCCGTCACGAACCCTTGCGCGAAGAAGGCGTCCGCCTCTGTTTCGGCCTTGATCCGAGGGATGCCGTATTCGTCTCGATATACCTTGACCGTTCCTTCCAATCCTTTGAGGCGAATGTTGCCCGTCAGAATGGGGATGGCCGACTTCAAGTCTTGCCTACTTATCTTTTCGGAGATCATGTCTGCCTTCTACCCAACAGATAATCGATGGGGTGATTTAACGAAATCCCCCGGATATTACCATACGGGCAGCCTGGGGATTGACGACGCTCAGGCGCGGGGCTACCATCCCACCTACTCGATAACCCAAGCCGAAATATGACGGAGCAAGGACCGGCCGATGCAGATCACCAAGAACGTCTACGCCACCCACATCGAAGAAGACCCCGGCAGCTTTGGGGCCATGCACCCCGGCGGCACCCACATCTATTTCGTGGGCGACCCAAACGACCACATGGTGGTCGTCGACTCCGGCGAGCCCTACCGCGCCTGGACGAAACAGATACTAGACTTTCACGTTGAACTGGGAAAGCCACGCATCTCCGCAATCCTGATCACCCACGGTCACGGCGACCACATCGGCGGCCTGGACCGGCTCCAAGAGGAGTTCGGCTGCGTCGTGCGCTGCCATCCCAAGCTGGAGCCGGCGCTGACCCACCGGCTGGGCCAGGGCAACGTGGTAAAACTCCGGTCCCGTGAATCGGTTGCCACCGGTGGCGGCGTGAACCTACGCGCCTACTTCACTCCCGGGCATGAGGTCGACCACGTTGCGTACTATATGGCGGCCGAAAAGGTGGTCTTCAGCGGAGACACCATACTGGGCAACTCCTCCTCCAGCGTGCGCAACCTGAAGCAATATATGAACTCTTTGAAGATCCTGGCCGGGTTGAAGCCCGATATCCTTTGCCCTGGGCACGGCCAGATCATCAAAGACGGGACTGCCCGGGTGTATGGGTACATCCGTCACCGGACAGAACGGGAAGACCAGGTGTTGGCGGCCCTGGCTTCAGGAGTGGGTTCGGTGGACGGGATCGTGACCGCCGTGTACCCCAGGAACCTGCGCCGTAACCTGCGTGGCGCCGCCGCCCGAAACGTCCGCACCCACTTGGCCAAGTTGACCGAAGAAGGACGAGTCACGGAGTCTCAGGCAACTTACACGGTGGCGAGGGGCTGATTCCGATGCAGTTCAGGCAGTTCAGGATGGGCCGCGCCGGACCGGGCGCCGGCATCGGATGTGGCGGCATCTTGGCCGTCTTCGGGCTGATTCTCGTCTCACCCGTCGGCGAGTGGTTGATCAAGGGGATCGGCTGGATACTCATTTTCATGGGCGTGCTCGTAGTCGTAACCGGCATCTACTACTGGATCAGGGGCCCCCGCCGGGGTAGGTTTCTGTAAATCGAACAAACGAACCCACTCGGGATATTCGAATCTCCGGTAATGACGTAAATAGTGCGTAGGGGCCGGCTTCCAACCTGCCCATTTACTGCGCAATAACGGCTGTCGAAAGGAAGCATTCACCGGTGAGAGGCGGTCGACCAGTTGAGCATTAAGCGGGCACATGCGCGGCTCGAGAATGTGAGGGCGGGTTGGAAACCCGCCCATACAGGCCGTGGGTCAGAAATAAAACAGGCCGGCGCATCGTCTGCGCCGGCCTGTTTCTTTTCCTAGCCAGGTGGCCTAATCAGAACGTTCCAGCAACTCTATCCTGACGTCTCCTGGGGCGCGGATGAAGGCGATGCGCAGTCCCGGCCGCAGGTCCTTGGGCTCCATGGAGAACTCGGCGCCTTTGGATTTCAGCTCGGCGGCGGCTGCGTCCAAGTCATCCACGCGGAACCCGAAGTGGTCGAGACCCAGGTGGGGGTCAACGGGCCCGGCGGGCGTGCTGTCGTCAGCCTTCGCGATGAAAATGATCAGCCCGTTCACGTCGATATCGACCCTGGGCTGGCCATCGGACTGGATGCTTTCTTTGATCTCGGCACCGAACATCTTATTGAAGTACCGGGCAGTCTCCATCGGTTCGCGGCTCCGCAGGTGTATGTGATCGTAACTATAGGTAATCATGACTTACTCCCTGATTCGATAATGGCGCTATCTGGCTACCGGGCGATGCCCATAACATCCCCTTGTTTCCGGCACGCCTGGGAAGGCAGGCTCAGAATCAACTCAAGGTATGCCCTCGACTAATCGATGTCAAGCTAACTCGCGCACGCACAGACGCGGCTTCCTGCGTTTTCGGCGGACGGCAGTTATAATGAGCGCCAGACAACCAACCGGAAGCAAGGAATACTGAATGGCCGCAACGATCGTCATAGCGGGAGTGCGCAGCGGGGTGGGCAAGACCACCATCGCCACCGGCATCATGGGCGCTCTGACCCGCCGGGGCCTGAAGGTGCAACCGTTCAAAGCCGGCCCGGATTATATCGATCCCTCCTACCACAAACTGGCCTGCGGCGTGCCCAGCCGCAACCTGGACACCTGGCTATGCGATCACTCGACGGTGCTGGAGTTGTTCCAGCGGGCCGGGGCCGGACGAGATATCTCGGTGGTGGAAGGCGTCATGGGGGTCTTCGACGGACACTCCAGCCTGACCGAAGAGGGCTCGACGGCCCAGTTGGCCAAGCTGCTGGGTGCTCCGGTGATCCTCATCGCCGACGCCGCCAAGGTCGCCCGTAGCGTGGCGGCCGAGATCTTGGGTTTCCAGAAGTTCGACCCTGACCTTAACTTGGCCGGGGTGATTCTGAACGGCGTGGGCAGCGACCGCCACCTGGAGTTCTGCAAACCCCAGATAGAGGCTACCACCGGCCTCCCGGTCCTGGGCTACCTGCCCAGGAAAGAAGAGTTCGTCCAGCCGGAACGCCACCTGGGTCTGATTCCCACGGTGGAGGGGACCGTGGCCCGGCAGTGGTACGACAGCGTGATCAATCAAGTAGAAGCCACGATGGATGTCCCGGCTATCTTAAAACTGGCCCAGACGGCCAAGACGCCGACGGCGACTACCGGCGTCTACCCAGAAGAACTGCTGCCGGCCCGTACTACCATCGCCGTGGCCCAGGACATGGCCTTCAATTTCTATTATCAGGACTCTCTGGACCTTCTCTGCGCCTGGGGCGCGGAACTGGCCCCATTCAGCCCTCTGGATGACGATAAGCTGCCGTCCGGAGCCGGTGGGATCTACCTGGGTGGTGGGTTTCCCGAACTTTTCGCCTCCCAACTCTCGGAGAACCAGCCGATGCACGAGGCCATACGCCAAGCGGTGGCCAAAGGCGTGCCGGTGTACGCGGAATGCGGCGGCCTGATGTACCTGGGGAAGAGCCTGTCCGACCTGGACGGCGTGACCCACCCCATGATTGGGGTCATACCGGCCGAGTCGGCCATGTCCCAGACCAGTTTGACCCTGGGATACCGCGAGGTGGAGTCTTGTTCCGACAGTCCGGTCCTTCTCAGAGGACAGCGGGTCCGGGGCCACGAATTTCATTGGTCGACTCTAGCCCGGCAACCGGAGGAAGAGGAATCGGTCTATAAAGTGGTCGATCAGGACAACCGCCCCGACGGTTTTCGCACGGGCAACGTTTGGGCTTCATACGTACATATACACCTGGGCAGCCGTCCGGGTCTGGCATCCAGGTTCGTAGAGACCTGCTCCGCAAAGTCAACTTAAAAAGTGCCGGCCTGGCCGGTCAGGATGAGGCATGAGCACAGATACACCAGAGGAACAAGATACCCAAGCGGAACCGGGCCCCCAGTCAGTCACGGGGCCGCGGATCAATAAGGGTCTGGTGATCGTCAACACCGGCAAGGGAAAGGGCAAGACCACGGCGGCTATGGGCGTGGTGGTCCGGGCTTGGGGCCGGGGCATGAAGGTGATAATGCTCCAGTTCATCAAGCACTCCACCGCCAACTTCGGAGAGCAGCGCGCCGCCAAGAAGATGGGCATCGAGATGCGGGCCATGGGCGACGGGTTCACCTGGCGATCCAAGGACCTGGACCAGTCCGCCGACCTGGCGCGGGCCCACTGGGAAGATTGCAAAAGCGTGATCGCGTCGGGAGAGTATGACGTGATCGTGCTGGATGAATTCACCTATCCCATGCACTACGGATGGATCGACACTGAAGAGGTCATAGAGGTCTTGAAGGCCCGGCCTGAGATGCAACACGTTATCATCACCGGACGAAACGCCCCGGAGGCCTTAGTGGAGTTCGCCGACCTGGTCACCGAGATGCAGGTGGTGAAACACCCTTATCAAGAGGGGATAAAAGCCCAGCCGGGCATCGAATTCTGAGAGCCCGCTCGGACCGGTCCTTGCGTTTGAAGGAGGTGAAACATGCCGAAGAAGCCTTTAACGATTGACGAGGAGTTCAGTGATCTAAAGAGGATTGTTGTTGACCCCGACATATGTAGTGGTAAGCCCACGATTCGGGGTACCCGGATCATGGTGAGCAACATATTAGGGATGTTGGCCGGTGATTATTCCATTGACCGGATTCTAAAGTCCTATACCGAACTCGATCGCCTCGACGTGATTTCTGCGGTGGAATATGCAAGTCGGATGATCGATGGGGAAATGACGGTTGGCCAACATTGAGCACCAGTCCCGGTTGAGGTTCGTGCTGGATGAAAACGTACCGTTGGAGGTGGCTGGTTGGCTCAGGGACCGTCGTCCCGAATGGGAGGTGTTCCATGTGCTGGAATTGGGCCTTCAGGGCAGCACTGATCACGATATATTCCAATGGGCGCAGGCGAATCAGTGCATCATCGTGACATTCGACAGGGACTTTACGGACCGCCGAAATATTGGAGCGGGTTCACACTGCGGAATCGTGCATCTGCGAATTAGGCCTACGACAATCGAACAAACCAAGTCCGCCCTCGACCGTTTATTAGCGCAGACGGATGAGGCGGACTTGAATGGCGCGGTGGTGGTCGTTGGGCAACGGAATATACGGGTAAGACGGCCCAGCGAACCAGACAATTAAGCACGAGGACGTAATAATGGCAATCTCCTCGCTAATAGACCGCACGGTAAAAGATATCGTGCCCTTGGACGAAGCGGCAATGGCCGCCGCCAGGGCCAGGCAGGACCAACTGACCAAACCCTTAGGCAGCCTGGGCCGCTTGGAAGAATTGTCCATACAGCTAGCCGGAATCTTCGGTGAACCCACCCCGAAAATCCGCCGCAAGACCGTTATCTTGGCGGCCGGCGACCATGGCGTGGTGGCCGAAGGGGTCAGTGCCTACCCGCAGGACGTCACCCCGGCCATGGTGATGAACTTCCTGGGCGGTGGCGCGGCGATCAACGTGTTGGCCGATCATGCCGGGGCCGAGATCATCGTCTTGGACGCCGGAGTTGCCGCCGACCTGCCCGCACACCCGTCTCTGCGTTCGGTGAAGATCGGCCGGGGCACGGACAACATCGCCGTGGGGCCGGCCATGACCCGGGAACAGGCCATCCGATGCCTGGAGTTGGGCATCGAGACCAGCCGGGAACAGATCGCGGGCGGCTCCGACCTCATTGCCTGCGGCGACATGGGCATCGGCAACACAACCCCGTCCAGCGCCATCACCTCGGTGATCACGGGCGCCGGCACGGACGCCACCACCGGACGGGGCACCGGTTTAGACGACGCTGGGCTGGCGCACAAAGCCTCGGTGGTCCAGCGGGCGATCGAGATAAACAAGCCCGACCCGAAAGACGGCCTTGACGTCCTGATGAAGGTCGGCGGGTTCGAGATCGGGGTTTTGGCCGGAGTGTTCCTGGGAGCCGCGGCTGGACATCGGCCCGTGCTGGTTGATGGGTTTATATCCGGCGCGGCGGCATTGATCGCCCACGCCATGGCGCCCGAGGCCGGGCGCCGGTTCATCGCCTCCCACCAGTCTGTGGAGCCGGGCCACCGGATCTCCCTCAGTCACATGGGCCTCGACCCCCTGCTGGACATGGGCATGCGGTTGGGTGAAGGCTCCGGGGCGGCATTGTCGATGCACATCGTTGAGGCGGCCGCCAAGTGTCTTTCCGGCATGGCCACCTTCGCCGAAGCCGGCGTCTCCGAAAAGATCGACGACGACGGCCAAGAGGCCGCCTCCTGATCTCCTTCTGGCTAACCCCCCTCCGGTTGGCGGTGACCTTCCTCACCATCTTCCCGGTCTCGCGCAATCTGGACCGGGGCCCGATGGACCTAAGCAACTCCAGGGCCTTCTTCCCGGCCGTCGGTCTGCTGATGGGCTTGCTCTTGGTCGGAGTGGAAGCGGGGTCCAGCCGGATATTCACCGAGCCCATGACCGCCGCGTTCCTGGTGGCGACCATGGTGATAATCACCAGAGCCCTCCACCTGGACGGGCTCATGGACGTTTGCGACGGCGTGTTTGGCGGCTTTACACCGGAAAGGCGCTTGGAGATCATGCGGGACTCCCGGGTGGGTGCCTTCGGAGTGGTTGGCGGCGTGACGGTCCTGCTCTTGAAATACGGAGCGTTGCTCAGTCTGCTGACCATTTCCGGACCGGGCAAAGAGTGGGCGTTGCTACTCTTCCCGGCCCTTTCCCGTTGGACCATGGTGGTCTTGCTGGGCGCATTTCCTTACGTCCGGCCCCAAGGCTTGGGTTCGCCGTTCCACGGGCACGGCATCAAGATTGCGACAACTGTGGCCGGTCTCTCGGCCCTGGCGGCGTCCGTTCTACTTGGGGGCTTCGCCGGACTGGGACTCTTCTTCGGAGCGGTGGCGATGGCGTGGCTGATGGGATGGGCCATGGCCAAGTCGCTGGGAGGCCTCACCGGTGACACCTACGGAGCAACCAACGAGATCATCGAAACGACCGTGATAATCGTCGCGACGGCTCTGGCCGCCCAAGAATGGCTGGAGCCGCTGCCGGACCTGTTGGACCGGTTTTGATATTTTCCGGCGTTGACGACCTGGCGGTCCTGGCCCTGGCCGTGCTTCTTGACCTGGCCCTGGGCGAGCTGCCCAAATGGGCCCACCCAACGGTCTGGATGGGACGGCACATAGCGTTCGTCGAGAGATGGTCACCCAAAAAAGGCATTATCGGATTGATGGCGGGCCTGTCCATCGCGATAACCTTACCCACGATCTGGGGAGCCGAGGCTTACTTCTTGGCGTTCTGGCTGAAAGATTTCCACTCCATCGTTTATATCCTGGTGGGCGCCGTCCTGCTGAAATCCACATTCTCGGTGCGGCTGTTGCACCGGGAGGCGGCCTTGGTCCGCGGGCATCTGGACCGGGGAGACTTGGAACAGGTGCGGGCCCGGATGCCGTCGCTGGTCAGCCGGGACCCGTCCAGCCTGACCGCCGAGCAGGCCACCGCCGCCACCGTGGAATCGGTATCCGAGAATATCAACGACAGCTTCCTAGCGCCGTGGCTGTTTTTCGCGCTCTTCGGGTTGCCGGGGGCCTTCGTCTACCGCATGATCAACACGCTGGACAGTATGATAGGCTACCGGGGAGCCTACGAACACTTGGGCAAG
>JADFPD010000162.1 GCA_022562475.1 Chloroflexota bacterium
GACGGCGAGAAGATCATGGAGATCGGCGAGCGGAACAACCCCAAGCCCCGCTGGAGCGGAGAACCCTTCAACCGCCCCACCTCCGCCGCCATCCACCCGGGAAACGGCGATATCTACGTCTCGGACGGCTATGGAAACTCCCGGATCCACGTCTACACCGGCGAAGGCGAGTACAAGTTCTCTTGGGGCAGCCCCGGCATCGACGCCGGTCAGTTCATCCGCCCCCACAACATCGCCATCGACAGCAACGCCAATGTCTACGTGGTGGACCGGGAAGCCCACCGGATCCAAATCTTCGATGACGACGGCAAGTTCATCACCATGTGGAACAACATCCATCGCCCAGACTCCATGGTCCTCTGGGGCGAGCACATCTATGTCGGCGAATTGAACGGGATGGGCGGAGTGGACGATGCTCCGGGCCTAGGACACCGCGTTTCAATCTTCGACTTGAAGGGCAAACTCGCGAGTCAATTCGGGGACAAGAACGAAGGGGAAGGCCCCGGACAGTTCATCGCCCCCCACGGCATCGCCGTCGACTCACAGGGTTCCATCTACGTCGCCGAAGTGTCCTTCACCATCCGCGGACAACACATGGACCCGCCCAAGGAACTGCGGTCGCTGTCCAAGTACACGCTGGCAAAATAGCCGCGAGCTGGCAGGTATCAGCAGTCAGCGGTCAGCATTCAGCTTAGACATCGTCCCCTTTGCCTCTGGGGATGGTTAGGATGGGGACCACTTCTCTGGGAGACCGTGGTCCATAGAAACAACAGCGTCTGGCGTTGCCTACTTGAGCGAAACGAAGAATCTCGTTACCCCAGCAACAAGATTCTTCGCTACGCTCAGAATGACATTTAGAGACAAGGCCAGATACCTTTCGGAGGGCATCAACATTGCCTGAATCGGGCGACACCAACACTGGCGAAACGACGACCGTGCGATGGGACTCGGCCTTGGAGGCCATCGAGCGCTGCTATGAGTTGGGTTGGACCGACGGACTGCCCGTGGTCCCGCCCACGGAACAGCGGGTGGGTGAATTCATCGAGCGTTCCGGCCGCCCTTCCCAAGAGGTGGTGGGTGAGCTTCCGGAGCGCCGGCGCGAGATAACCGTCGGCAAAGTAGCCGCCAACGCGGTGATGGCCGGATGCCTGCCCGAATATATGCCGGTGGTGCTGACCGCCACCGAAGCCATGTTGGAGCCGGTATTCAACCTCGTGGGACCGTCCTCCAGCATGGGCGGCGCCGCCATCCTGTCCATCGTGAACGGCCCGGTGGCCAAGGAACTGAACATCAATTCGCGGAACAACCTGTTCGGTCCGGGAAACCGGGCCAACGCCACCATCGGCCGCGCCTTGCGGTTGGTCTTGATGAACGCCTGCGCCGCCATCCCCGGCGTCTTCGACCGTAGCGTCATCGGCCATCCCGGCAAATACACCTACTGCATCGCCGAAGCCGAGACTGAAACTCATTGGACGCCCCTGCACGTAGAACGTGGTTTTTCGGCGGACCAGAGCGCCGTGACCGTGTTCGCCGGAGAGGCGCCCCGGCAGGTAAGGGCCGTGGGCCATCCCGAGCCCATCTTGCACGCAATCGCCGACGTTGCATCCAGCCTCGGCAGCAACATGTCCACTTCTGGTTCGGTGGGCGATACCGGCGTCGGCGTCCGGCAAGGCCAGATCGTGGTCACCATCGCCGGCAACTCGAACCTGTGGAAAGACTGGACCAAAGCTCAGATCAAGGAATATATCCATGCCCGGACCCAACGGTCCGTGGCCGATCTGAAGGCGGCCATGGTCCTGGAAGGCGAGCCGGTACCGGGCGACAGCGAAACCATGATCCCGCTGATCCCGGAGCCCGACGATATTTTGCTGATCTTCGCCGGCGGGGAGGAGTCCAACATGTCTTCGGTCATCCCCAGTTGGGGCCCTAAGGTCGGGTCTACTGCCGTAACCAAACTGATCAGATGGGCAGGCACGGAAAAGAACGTGGCCTGAGATGAGAGAGATTCGCCGCGAGGCCGCCAGCCATTGATTTTTCGCGGCGCTAACGCCACAATTCAATCAGTGGCCGCTAAAGCGTCGGAATAAGGCCCGGAGCGAGGGAACCAAATGGCCCAGACCGAACATGTACTGGTAAATCCGGTCACCCAACCCATCGTGGCCCCGTTCGATGGCGCACCACGTTTGGCCAGCCTGGCGGGAACCCGGCTGGGGATAATCGACGACAGCAAGCGCAACGCCGACGTTCTTCTGGAGGAGTTGGCAGAGATCCTGAGGACACGCTACGAGATTACCGAAGTTAAGTGGCACCGGAAGCCCAGCGCCTCCCGGCCCGCGGACCCCAAGGCCCTGAAGGAGCTGACCGAGCAAGTGGACTCGGTGATCATCGCGGTGGGTGATTGAGGCTCTTGCAGTGCGTGCAGTGTGCACGACGGGATTCACGTGGAGAACGCCGGCATACCCTCGGCCACCATCTGCACGGACCGGTTCATACCAACGGCGGCGGGCATGGCCAAGATGTGGGGGGCGCCCGACTACCCGACCATCTTCACTGAGCACCCCATCGAGAACCTGTCCCGGGAAGCCCTCCGCGCCAGGGCCGAGGAGCTCGCCCCCAAGGTTGTCCGGGTATTGACCGGCGAGGGTTAATCCCAGATTTCTGATCAGCCACCGAGAAGGCCCCCGGAAAAGTATATTCAGGGGGCCTTTTATGTTGGCGGGTTATGTCATGCCGGGCTAACCTAGAATCTCAAGGTATAGGTCCTCGGTCTCGGACTCTGGGTCTGTTCCGACTTCGGAGGCCAGCAACTTCCGGAATTCGTGGTAGGCGGCTACGGCTTTGGCCCGGTTCCCGGTGGCGGCGTAGGCCCGCATCAGGGCACGGTGGGTGCGCTCGCGGTAGGGGTCCAACTTGATGGCCTCCAAGGCCGATTCTAGGGCGGTCTGCGGTTCGCCGATCTCCAACTGCATCTCTCCCAGGCAGTCCAAGGCTCTGACCAATTGGCGGTCCAACTTTCCCTGCAGACTCTCTCTCCAAAAGCCGTCCACTCCGGGCAAGAACGGGCGGCGGGCGATGGACGCCGCCACCGCGGCCGGACCCAAGGCATTCCTAGCTTGGCCGGAACGCACCGCCGCCTCCGCCCGGTCCAGCGCCGAGTTCCCGGCTTCGATATCGACCCATCCATCGCTGGGCAGACGGAGTTGGTATTGGCCGAACCGGCGTGAGAACGACATCCCCAGCGCATCAAGCCCTTCGGAAGTGAGCAACGCGGCGAGCCGGCTGGTCAGGGCGCTGAGCGCGGCCTCCCAATTGTCCGACTGTTCATCGGGCCACAGAACCGACGCCAATTCTTCTTTGGCCACCGGACGGCTCCGTTCGCTGATCAGATATGCGAACAGCAACCGGCCCTGTTTGCCTCGGAACCGGCGCTCGTCGATAACGACCCGGCCGTCCACTTCCACGGCGACCCTGCCGGTTACGTAGATCCTTAGTCCCATCGCCTGCCAAACTTTTGCCAAGATTTCGCCAAAGCAGATGTGTATTATAGCGGTGGTTTCCAAATCGATATTGAACTCTCAAGGAGGTCCAAGATGGCCAAGGTAGTAAATTGCCCATGCGGGGAAAAGATGACCGGTGACACCGACGACGAGTTGGTGAGGTTGGTCCAAGAACACGGGAAGGAAGTACACCAGCAGGACGTTAGCCGGGATGACGCCCTGGCGATGGCCCAACCCGCCGAATAACCCGGCAAAAGGCAGCGGCCCGCCCCGATTCCATCGGGGCGGGCCGTATTAAATCAGCTCCCCGGCCTTAGTCCAGTTTCGGGCCGGCGAGAGCAAGGATAAGTTGAAAAATGTATAAGCTA
>JADFPD010000092.1 GCA_022562475.1 Chloroflexota bacterium
CGGCGATGTTCATGCCGCACATGATCTTCAGGCGGCTGATGATCGTGGGGTGCATGTCCAATGGCAGGTTCATGACTTCGTGAAGGATACCGTCGATCCTGAACCGGATACGCAGCCGGGAGTCGGATGGCTCTATGTGAATGTCCGAAGCCCGGTCTTGGAGGGCCTGTTGCAACAGAAGATTTATGACCTGAGCTGGTCCCGATTCACGGAGGGTCTGGGCGGTGAGACGCGCTTTGGAGAGGTCGGTGTCGCTGGCTTGGACGCCGGATAGGGGTTGTGCCGTGATCCGGTAAGCCCGGTCAACGTGTTCTTGCAGGTCCTCTTCGGTTGTGATTACCGGGTCAATGGTGTAGCCGGTACGGGAGGCCAGATCTTGGAGCACTTGGAGGTCGGTGGGATCGGTCATAGCGACCGTAAGCCGGTCTCCGGAGCGGGAGATGGGCAATACCAGGTAGCGCCGGGCCACGTCCTCGGGGATCTGGGCAACCGATGCTGGGTCGATCTTCTCGCTCCGCAGGTCAACCATCGCCAGTCCGAGATGTAGGGCGGTCAGCGTGGCCAGGTCCGTTGACAGGACCATGCCTTCTTTGACCAGGACTCGGCCCAGAGGAAGCCGCTCTTTCCAGGCGGTATCCTGGGCGTGGGCGACCTCGTCCGCGGTCAAGATACCTGCATCGATAACCATCTGCCCCAGCGAAACTGGGCGGGAAAAACCGGCCCGGTTTTCAACAGAAACTTGGCCGTCAGGCTCGGATGAGCCATTTGAAGCGTCTTCAGCTGGCTCTTCGGATTTTTTGGGGCCGATTTTTTCTATCATAAGCAGGTTAGAGGGTATTTCGGTTAGTTTGGTTGGGATACGGCAGGTTGGTGTACGCTCGGGGAATCGGGTTAGGCCATCGTCGGGAATATGGGACTACCGGCGGTTGTACGATCGGCCGGAAGATCAGTCCAGCGATACCTTCAAAACAGGCATCTCGGTACCGGATTCAGGGTCATATTCGGATTGTTCTACGGCTTCAACACTAGATACGCCGCCGCCGGCCAACAACGTTGTCCGCAACGGGGTGGGAACGCGAAGCCGCAGCCAGACATCCATGCCGTCTCTTCGGGAATTTGAGACAACGCGGAGCAAATGGAACTGGGAATTCTCCCTTAAAGAGCCGACGAATTTTACCAAGTTCTTGATGTTGCCTGCCGTCTCGACGACCAATTTCACTGCGCCTTCGTAATTCTCATTACCTGCCGCGGGAACTGAGGAAGATTGGGTTACCCCGTTTGTCGAGCCCGAAAGATCACCGGAAGGACCGAAGAGCCCGGCCTTGGAGACCGGTTTGGGTTCGTTGGGACTCCCATCGGTCTCTTCCGGTCCGTCTAGGAAAGACATGTCCGGTTCGGAGGGCAGTGGACGGGCCGCTACTGACATTGACCGTCTGGGACTGTTGCGCCGCAGAACCGCCTTCACCCTTGCTGCGAGTTCGGTGGTCGAAAATGGCTTGGCGATATAATCGTCCGCGCCCATCTCAAGTCCACGGACCATATCTTCGTCGCGGTCCTCGGTTGAGACAAATATGATCGGCACCTGAGATTTCTCGCGAATCTTCTCAAAGGTGGTAAAACCGTCCATAACGGGAAGCATTACATCCAGAAGAACCAGGGATGGGGTGGTCGCCGTCAGCATGTTCAGAGCTTCTTCGCCGCTTCCGGCGCAGGCCACTGAGTAACCTTCGCCTTCTAAGATTGAGCGATTCAGGCGTGATGTATGCTTATCGTCTTCGACGATAAGAATTATGTTTATCTTTTGGACGTTTGCGCTGCTCGATTTGGTGTTTTTCGTAGCCATTCCGGAGCACGTCTCCAAAACTAATCGGCTAGCTTCAATGCTAGCATGAGACCGCCTGAATTGAAAGTCAGAACGTAACGTAAAGTCGCGGTTACTTTTGGACGCAGATGGGTGGGAGTTACGTGTCACCGCGGCTCCCAGTGATTTGTGTCGCATCCGTCTTCTTCTCCCGTCCGTTGATTTCGCGACGATTATCGGTTGGGCAATTTTGCCTTCTGTTACCTACCACCCTGACCCGGCGTTATGTTCGTCATGGCATGTACAGTGTTTTGCCCCGATTTAATTCCCATATGGGGACGGTGCGAATCTTTCGAGTTACTCCGCGGTCCAGACCGAATTCAGAGGCTCATTGGGTATGATATCCGCTTGAACATTACCCGGCTGTTACCTCTCTTTACATAATGGAGGTGGCTATGCCGTGTCGATAAAATATGGGTTGCGAGCGCTTACGTACGATTCTTGGGCTACCGGCGATACGAACGATCAGCGGTGACGGACCGCCGGTTGCGCGATTACGTGCCTGCGATCGCGGACGCCAGATCTCGATACCAATCAATCAGGTCCGGCCCGGCGATCAGAACCACGGCGGCGCCAAGGGCCATGAACGGTCCGAAGGGTATGACATCCTTGCGGCCCTTCTTGCCGGCCAAAATCAGGCCGATGGCGACGAGCCCTCCCCCGACGGCGGAAACCCATATAGCCAATAGGATTCCGGGGAAGCCAACCATCAGTCCCAAAACGGCGGCGAATTTTACGTCTCCCCCGCCCATCCCGGCTGGTGCGATCATTGCGACGATCAAAAAGGCCAAGAATGCCCCCAGCCCGGACAGGTATGAGTTTGCCAAAGAAGCTGCCAGGGTTTCGTCACCCAAGAATCCTCTGGCTATTCCTATCTCCGTCCAGAACGGCCCCAAGATCACCAGCAATACGATGCTAGGTAGGACCATTGAGTTCAGGATAAGCCCGTGTTCCAGATCAATGAGAGAAACCAGAACGAGCAGTGAAAGGCACGCGGAAAGGACTACGAAATCTAGCCCGACCCCATATAGCGAGAAAACAGCAACGAAGAGTGCTCCGGTGACAACCTCGACCAGAAGGACTCTGATGGGGACTTCAGCCTTGCAGTGGCGGCATTTCCCCCTTAACCAGAGGTAGCTGAATACCGGGAACATATCGCGGGACGCCAACGGGCGCAGGCAAGATTCACAATACGACGGGGGACGCATCAGGGACCGCCCGTCCGGCACCCGGTCAGCGGCCACGTTTAGGAAACTTCCGACGGATGCCCCTAACGAGAAAGCGAAGACGCCCAGAATAACGACGATGGCTGGTTAGACTCCGAGAAAATAATAGATGGCGATGCCGGTGTTGCGGCCATGAATGGAATGGCCGTTGTTTCCCAGCGCTGGCTTTGGTTGCATCTTTACCGTGGGCTAGGTCTAGCGGTCGGAGTTTAGTTCCGAGCGGTCGTATCTTGGGCGGTCAGCGAGGAGCGGGCCCTAGTAAGACGCCATGCGCTCAAGGCCGTGAAAGTCTGTTATGGAGATTCTACGGTGGAAAGTTGTGAGCAGTCCCATGCGTCTGTAGCTCGTCAGAGCGCGGCTCACCGTCTCGCGGGATGAGCCCACCAGGCGGGCCAACTCGTCTTGCCCGATGGATATCTCGATGTCTCCGTTGGGAGCGGCGCCTGCCAGTTGCTTCTCAGCAAGTTCGATCAGTTGCTTGGCCACTCGGGTTGGCACATCTAGGAACGCCAGGTCGCCCATCATCTGATTGGCGCTACGCAGTCGATTGGTCAAAACAGCGGTGGTATGGGCCGCCACCTCAGGATATTCCCCAATGAACTCGAGGAAATCATCACGCATCAGGACCAAGGTTTCTATCTCCGCCACCGCGGTAGCTTTGGCGGAGCGGTTGGACCCGTCCAAAAGTGCCATCTCGCCAAAGCACTCGCCGGGCTCCAGCACGGCTACGTCCTTCTCCCGTCCGTCATCCGAATCCAAGGATATGCGCACGCGGCCTTGGACTAGGATGTGCATGCGGTCACCGGGGTCGTCCTGGTGAAACACAACCTCGCCCCGTTGAAATTTCCTAGGTCGCATCTTGGCGGCCAGAGGCTGAAGCTGCTCGGGGGTAAGGTTCTCAAATATGGGGACCTTGGCAAGAAACTCGAGGGTTGCCATGCGCTCCATAGGCACCACCGCCACGAAGAAACAAGCTTGATTTGTGTCACGATTATAACATCTAGGCCGGCATGAACTAGCCGTACGGGGGCGCTAATACCAATGACAATAATCCGATTGCGTCCCAAGGGCATTCATGTACGGCAGAATCAAGGCCGTTGTACAATCCGTGGAGACCGTTGGGCGACGGGTACTCGATTTCGGATAAACTACACTTTTAATGCAAATTTGAGCGGACCAAACAAAAGATTTGACGTCTGCCACAACAAAAAATCACATCTTTAGCTGGATCGGCACCAGCCTTACCCGCAAAGTTGGGTTAGGGTTATTCGTGATGGCTGTGCTGATGCTGCTGGCCATCGGCGCGGTCTTTCTTCAGGTGCGCCAACAAAGGTACGTTGCCACGGTGGTTACTGTGGCAATGGACCAGCGCTTGGCTATCCAGCGCATAACCGACGGGACAGCAAACGCCATCAGCGGAGACCTCAGGGCCAACGTAGTCCTACGGCGTACGGCCGACGAATTCGACTGGAACCTACGGGCCCTGCGCGAAGGGGGCCTGACTTTCGGCTCTCCAGGGAGCGCTTCTGACTTGCCCGAAGCGTCGGCCGACATCCAATCACAGATGGACCGCATCGACAGGATCTGGCAGCCCACCTACGGGAATGTGACCGTGGTCAGCGGGTCGGCCCCGGTCGGCGTGCAAGTAAGGGAATTGGCTCTGCAGGTCACCAACCGTTTCTCTGACTTTGACATTGCGCTGGAAAATGCGCAGAAAACCGCGACGGCCGTGGATAGGGCGGCGCTCGCCGACATCGGCCGGGTACTGGGCCGGGTACGCTTACAGGTCTTGGCGATCGCCGAGAGCCCAAAGCAGACCGCGCCGGACTTGGCCGCGAATGCTGAGCACATCGATGCGGTGTTGGGAGCCCTCTTAATCGGAGAGCCGGGCCCGGACGGCGCCGCGCTCAGGCAGGAGTTGCTTGGTCCGGTGGACGGCTTCGCGGCGCTTTGGGAGGCATCTTCCGAAGATATAAAAACCCTGATTCCCTTGGCGGAGGAGTTTGCCGAAGGACTGGTGGCTGCCAGGGAGATCGCCGGCAGCAGCGTGCCTTTGCTGCGGGAGATCTCCGTGGCCGTTGACTTGCTCGACCAGGAATCCCGGGATAAGGTCATTCAGATCCAGTGGTTCTTGTTGGCCGTGACGGGAGTGTTTCTGTATATCTGCGCATTGGCGATGTGGGTCACATGGCGGACGATCCGTCCGTTGGAACGGCTGACCCGGGCCACGACGATTATTGCCGAAGGCGACCTCTCCGCCAGAGTTGAGGTGGGTTCCAGAGACGAGATCGGGATGCTGGCGGTTGCATTCAATAAGATGACGGAGGACCTGCAACGCCGCGACATTGAGCTTGCCGCGGTCAACGACGAACTGGAAGCTTTCAACTACTCCGTCTCCCACGACCTCCGGGCGCCACTGCGGACCATCGATGGCTTCAGCCAGGCGTTGCTTGAAGACTACGAGGACAAGTTGGACGATGAGGGTAAAGACTATCTGGGACGCACCCGCGCCGCCAGTCAGCGGATGGGTGTACTCATCGACGACCTTCTAAACCTATCCCGCGTGACCCGGGGAGATCTCCGCCACGAAGAGGTTGACCTGACCGCCATTGCCCGAAAGGTGGTCGCGGAACTTGAAGAAGGAGACCCTGAACGCCAGGTGACCTTTGAGATAGCCGAAGGAGCCGTTACAATGGGAGACCCGAACCTGTTGCGTGCGGTGTTGGATAATCTCATCGGGAACGCTTGGAAGTTTACCGGGAACCATCCAACTGCGAAAATAGAATTCGGCATTACGGAAGATGGCGGCCAGCCGGCCTTTTATGTGCGCGACGACGGCGCCGGATTTGATATGAGATACTCGGAAAATCTTTTCGGCGCGTTCCAGCGGCTTCATGGCATGACGGAGTTTCCGGGCACCGGTATCGGTTTGGCCACGGTCCAACGCATCATCCACCGCCATGGAGGACGCGTCTGGGCCGAGGGCGAAGTTGAGCAGGGCGCTACATTCTATTTCACCCTGGGATGAAGGAAGGGTATTTCACACCGGGTTGAAGGAAGGTTAAAACCAATGTCCAGTGACGTCATCCTGCTGGTGGAAGACAACCCCGACGACGAAGCGTTGACCATCCGGGCGCTGAATCGAAACAACATCACCAACGAGGTTATCGTGGCTCGCGACGGCGTCGAGGCGATGGACTACGTGTTCGCCAGAGGCACCCATTCGGAACGGGATATCAACGACCTGCCCCGATTGGTCCTGCTGGACCTTAAGCTTCCCAAGGTGGACGGCCTGGAAGTTTTAAAGCAGATCCGGGCCGATGATCGGACCAAGCGGTTGCCGGTGGTCGTGCTCACCTCCTCCAAGGAAGAGCAAGACCTCGTCGATTCCTATAATCTCGGCGTCAATAGTTATATTCGCAAGCCGGTGGACTTTACGCTATTTACCGAAGCGGTCCGGCAGGTTGGCCTTTACTGGCTGGTCCTGAACGAACCGCCGCCCAGGTAGAGAGAGGCCTGTATGAGCACTCCGTTGCGGGTCCTGATCGTTGAGGACCAAGAAGACGACGTATCTTTGATGCTGCGGGAACTGCGCCGGGCGCAGTTTGAACCGGAATACGAGCGGGTTGAGACTGAGGAAGAATTGAGCGCCGCGTTGGAAAAGGGCGGTTGGGACATCGTTCTCTCAGACCACGGCCTGCCCAGGTTCAACTCCCTTCAGGCCTTGCGCATGCTCCATGAATCGGGTCTGGACCTGCCTTTCATCATAGTTTCGGGCAGCATCGGCGAAGACCTTGCGGTTGCGGCTATGAAGTCCGGCGCCCACGATTACATCATGAAGAACAACCTGGCCAGGCTGGGGCCCGCGGTCGAAAGGGAGATGCGGGAGGCTGAAACCCGGCGGGCCGGCAAGGCCGCCGAGGAATCCAAACAACGATTGGTCCGAGAACTGGAGCAAGCCTACACACTGTTGGAACGCCGCGTGCGGGAGATCACCGCCAGCATCATGTTTACCGACCTGGAAGATTCTACGCAGATGCTCACGCGTCTGGGAGATGAAGAGAACCAGACTCTGCTGGCGTCCCATGGCAAGATAATCCGGCAACAGCTGGACAAGTTTGGCGGCCAGGAAGTAAAAACCACCGGCGACGGTTTCATGATCGCCTTTTACAGCGCCCGGAAAGCCGTTTCTTGCGCGGTGGGGATCCAGAGAGAACTACAGGAGTTCAACCGCGAAAACCCAGACCGGCAGTTAAAGGTCCGCATCGGCCTAAACTTGGGTGAAGTCATTAAAGAGGAAGATGATTACTTCGGCTCTGCCGTTGTCGTGGCCGCCAGAATAATGGATGAGTCCGCCGGAGGCCAGATATTGGTTTCCGACCTATTACGGCAGGTCGCCGACGGTCCGTCCAATTCCGAACATAAGTACTTGGATTTTGGGCGAAGAACGCTAAAAGGGTTCGAAGAGGAAGAACAGATATTCGAAGTGCTTTGGCAGCCCAGCGCTTAGTAACGACAGGCTTCCCGGTCTAATAATATACGTCGTTGCCAAGGGGCATTACCTACGCCCTGACGCTTTTGGTAGTTCCCCCACCGCATCGCCATCGACCCTAGTCTTCGTAGTTAATACAACGCGATTGACATGACGGCTTTTGGAGATGCCTTATTTCCCAGTTCCCTCGGTCAGCGTCCGGCTGACTTGTTGTAATATGTGCTCAACAATAATCGGTGGTGCTCGGATTTGATGACCAGCGAGTCTCGGGAATCAGATTTCATCGGCCGCCAACCGGAGTTGGCCGTGTTGACCACGGCCTTGGACGACGCACTGTCTGGCCGGGGACAGATGACGATGCTGGCGGGGGAACCGGGCATCGGGAAGACCCGCCTGGCCCAAGAGTTGGCCTCCCACGCCGAATCCCTGGGTGCACAGGTGATGTGGGGCTGGTGCTACGAACACATTGGCGCTCCACCATATTGGCCGTACGTCCGGCCCATCCGCACCTACATCGAGTCGGCTGACCCCGAGCGATTAAGCTCTCAGATGGGCTCGGGAGGTGCGGCGATCGCTGAGATCGTTCCCGAACTGAGAGAGAAACTTCCCGACTTGGGCCAACCCGCGGCCGCGGAGCCCGAGCAAGCCAGGTTCCGGCTGTTCGACTCATTGACCACCTTCCTGAAGAACGCCGCTCAGGACCAGCCTCTGGTTTTTGTGTTGGATGACCTACACTGGGCCGACCCTGCATCCCTTCTGATGCTGGAGTTCCTGGTCAGGGAGATCGCGGCTAGCCCTCTACTAGTCCTCGGAACCTACCGGGATGTGGAAGTGACCGGCAGCCATCCCCTGTCACAGACCCTGGGAAACCTGGTCCGCGAGCGGCACTACCGGCGTGTCCAATTGGGCGGGCTGACGCAGCAAGAGGTGGGTGAGTTCGTTGAGGGCAGAAAGGGAGTGAACCTGCCCAACGACATATTGCTAACGATCCATAGCCGCACCGAGGGCAACCCCTTGTTCGTGACCGAGGTGGTTGAACTGATCGATCCGGTACAGATTACGGAAAACAGGGCTTGGGCCGAGATCATACCCGAAGGAGTGAGAGACGCCATCGGTAGCCGGCTGAGCCGGTTGTCGGCAACCTGCAACCGAGTCTTGGAAACGGCCTCTGTCATCGGCCGCGAATTTGACTTTTCCTTGTTAAGTACATTGGACTCCGAAATCAGCGCAGATGAGGTGCTGGAGGCGTTGGGGGAAGCTCTGGAAGCAAAGCTGATCGAGACTGTGCCTGCGGCTGTGGAGCGGTACCAATTTGGGCATGGGTTGATCCAGCAAGTTCTGTATGAGGAGCTATCGCCTGTCCGCAGAATACGAGCACATGCGAGAATCGGCGAAACTCTGGAGCGTATGCATCAGACCGACTTGGCCGAACACGCGGCCGAGCTTGCCCGCCATTTCGCAGAGGCGGCATCAGTGCTCGGTACCGAAAAATTGGTGCACTATTCCTTGATGGCCGGGGACCGGGCATTGGCGACCTTCACATACGAGGACGCGCTTACACATTTCGAAAGAGGTCTAGTTGCCCAGGGCACCAGCCTGTCCGGTACGGAGGCGCCTTCCGATGATGAGGCTGCGGCCCTGCTGTTCGGCCTGGCGCGAGCCCAGGCAGCGACGTTTGAAAGGCAACAACTTGTGGAAGCGTTTGGCACCCTAAGCCGCGCCTTTGAATACTACGTCGAAGAGGGGAATATCACCCTGGCGGTTGCCGCCGCAGAGTTTCCAATCTATTCGCCAGGCGTCGTGATTCCGGGTGTCGGCGAACTTTTGACTCGTGCTCTCGCTCTGGTCCCGGCCGATTCCCACGAATCGGGTCGCCTCCTCTCCCGCTACGGTGGGGTGAATGTTGGATACGGCTACGAGCATGCCGAGATGCTGGAACGAGAACATGCCCTTAGCCGTGCCCTAAATATTGCCCAGCGTGAAGGGGATATTGCTCTGGAGGTTCGCACTCTGATCAGCACCGGCCTCCTGGTCCGCCGCCTTTACCGGCATCAGGAGAGCCTGGGGATTTTCCTGCAGGCTATCGATCTGGCGCGGCGTATCAATGACCTCCACTCTGAGGTGGTCGCCTGCTATTGGGCCGTGTTGGCTCAAAGCAACCTAGGCGACCTCGCGGGGATGAAGCGAACAGCGGCGGCTGGCCTCCACGCTGCGGAGAGACTGCACGACCGCTCGTTGTTGGCCCTGACGCTTTGGCTGGGCCAAATGGCAGCCAAACTGGAGGGGGACTGGCAAACCACTCGCGATTTCGGCGACCGCGGCTTGATGGTGTCGCCTCGGGAACTCCGCATCCTCTACCTACGAACACTGGTCGAGTATGAGGTGGGTAAAATCGATCAGGCAGAGGAATATTTGGAGAAGTTCGTAGATTTCATGGCTCAGGTCAGCCCGGGTAGTGTTCTTGAATCTTCGTTCGCATCATGTTTGATACCGATGGTGGCTTATTTGACCGGCAAGTTCGAGTGGTTGGACATTGCTGAGCAGGCCGCCCGAACCGTTTTTTCACCAAATCCCGTTAGTGGTGAGGTTCGTCAGTTCGCCCAAAGTGGCCTGGGACTGACGGCGGTACTTGAGGGCAACGTCGAGGCGGCACAAGAGCAATACGCCAACCTCGAGTCCCACCGAGGGCTCATGTTGATGCTTGGCGGTATCGCAAATGACCGTCTTTTGGGTCTTCTGTCTCGGACCATGGGCGACCTGGACCAGGCGGAGGTCCATTTCGAAGACGCCCTGTCATTTTGCCGCAAGGCCGGATACCGGCCCGAACTGGCCTGGTCTTGCTGCGACTACGCCGACTTGCTTTTGGAGCGAAATAATCAAGGAAACAGAGCCAAAGCAACGGCCCTCCTGAAAGAATCCCTGTCTATCTCCAGCGAACTGGGCATGCGCCCGCTGATGGAGCGGGTAACCGTTCTTCAGGAACGCGTTGATGCCGAACCTGCCCAAGAGTCTGGTTTCCCAGATGGGCTGACACTGCGTGAGGTGGAGGTCATCCGGTTAGTCGCCCTGGGTAAGACCGACCGGGAAATCGCCGAAGACCTCTTCATCAGCTTCCGGACCGTGGGCAACCACGTAAGGAGCATCCTGAACAAGACCGGCGCGGCCAACCGTACCGAGGCGGCAACCTACGCTAATCAGCACGGTTTGGTGGCGCCGATTTCCGATGGCTAAGGCTAACAGCCTCATTTTGAGGACGCGTGATTTAGTTCAAGTGGTAGTCCCATCCTTCCCCGTCTCCGCCAAGCTAACGAGTAACGCCCCAGCTTAAAAGCCGGGGCGTTTTGCCGTTTGACTCAGGTTGCCGCTGGAATTACAATTCACGCTCCAGATTTCCCTTAATCGCAAACAAATTTTGAAGCGAAACCTGGGCGGCTGAACTGAGTTGGAGTGAATATGTCTAATACCAAGTCGAAGACGTTGGTGATCCGAAACGGGACCCTTATCGACGGTTCAGGGGCGCCCGCCGCTGCAAACACCGCCGTGGTCATCCAGGGCAACCGCATCTCCAGTGTCGGGGAGTTGCCGGGGGACGTCAACCTGGAGGACACCGGCAAAGTCGAAGTGATCGACGCGACAGGGCATTGGATCATGCCGGGACTGATCGACGGCCACTGCCATCTCTCCTTCGGCATGCCGGCGGTCCAGGGTTACGCCAGCGCCCGCGGGACGGTCAACCCGGGGTTTAGCGCGCTGCGGGCGGCGCGAAACGCACAAATCATCCTGCGCTCCGGGGTCACCAGCATCTCCATACCGGGCGGGACCTGGTTCATCGAGGTCGGCCTGCGAGACGCCATAAACGCAGGCATTATCGAGGGGCCGCGCATCTACACCGCCGGCCGCTTCATCGTCACCTACGGCAGTATCGGCGATTACGAGCCCTCATGGGTCGGCACACCCGAGCACACGTTGGGTATCTTGGCCAACAACGTATCCGATATGATCACCGAAGTGCGCCGGCAGACCAAGCACGGCGTGGACTTCATCAAGCTGGCGGACAGCACTTGGGGCGATACCCAGACCATCGCCAAGGAGGAGATGGCCGCGGTGGTGGTGGAAGCGCACCGCCGGAACGCCCGCATCAGCATCCATTCCAGAGGGGCCGGGTCCACCAAAGCGGCCGCCGAAGCTGGAGTCGATTGGATCATGCATGCTGACCTGGCCACGGAGGGAGAACTATACGCCGTCGCCGAGGCCGGCGTGCGCATCATGCCCACCATGACCTTCCTTTTCGAGGCCCTGGAAGTAGGGAAGGAAAAGGGGCGCAGCGACGAGGAATTAGACATCATAAAGCGAAATGCGGACGGCGCGGTGACCGTTCTGCAAACCGCCCGTTCGCTGGGCGTCAAGGTCATGTGCGGCACCGACACCGGAAACTCCCCGGTGATGCCCTACGGCGTTCTCCACGCCCACGAGGCGGAAATCATGGTCAAATTCGGAGGTTACACGCCGATGGAGGCCATCACCGCCTGCACCAAAGACAATGCCTATTCGGTGGGCAAGGAGGGTGATTTGGGCGTTATCGAAGCCGGCAAACTGGCCGACGTATTGATTCTTGACGCCGACCCTCTGGAAGACATCCGCGTGCTGCAGGGCGGCAAACACCTGAGCTCGGTCATAAAAGATGGCCGCCAGGTAGACTTGCGCGCTCAGCCCGAAGACGAGACCTTGTTCGCCCTTAGTTAAAGGGGGAAGAACCCCCCTAAATATTCTAATTCTCGTGCCCGTGATAAGTGGAACGAGCGCGATTTCCCATCTTCCGGGAACGCAAACCGGTCCAAGTAAGGACGAGGGTAAATGAAACCAGCAAAATTCGAGTACTTCGCACCAACGAGCCTGGCTGAAGCCCTGGAATTGCTCGAAGAGCACGGTGACGACGCCAAGGTCTTAGCCGGCGGGCAGAGTCTCATGCCGATGCTGAACATGCGGTTGGCCCGGCCCAAAGTGGTCGTCGACATCAACCGCATTCCCAATCTCGATTACATCTCGCCAACACCAGACGGCGGGCTGGCGATAGGAGCACTCACCCGCCAGCGCTCTGTGGAAAGATCCACTGTAGTCGAAGAAAGAATCCCGGTGCTCGCGGCAGTCATGCCGTCGATAGCCCACTTCCAGATACGGAACCGGGGGACTATGGGCGGGAGCATCTCCCATGCCGATCCCGCCGCGGAGTTGCCGGCTGTCTGCTTCGCCTTGGACGGAGAATTCGTCCTATCCAGCGCCTCTGATCAAAGGGTATTGAAAGCGGAAAACTTCTTTATCTCCCCATTAACTACTGCCATCGGACCGGGGGAACTCCTCACCGAAATCCGCTTGCCGGCCCGGTCTGGCGAATGGAGATGGGGCTTCGAAGAAGTCTGCCGGCGCCAGGGTGATTTCGCCATGGTAGGCGCGGTGTCGCTGCTTCAGATTGATGATGACGGCGTCTGCCGATCAGCTTGTATCACTATGTTTGGCGTAGGTGGGACTCCGCTACGGATACGCCGGGCCGAAGAAGCCTTGCTGGGAGACCGGATCAACGACAGCGTGCTGGAAGACGTTTCCAAGATCGTATCCGAGGAGTTGGACCCCGATTCTGACATCCATGCCTCTGCCGCCTACCGCAAAGAGGTCGGAGGTGTGATAGCCCGCAGGACCCTGGAGGCAGCCGTCAGCAGGGTGAATGGAGATGATGGAGCATGACCACCGCCAATCGGACTGTGAAGGTGACAGTAAACGGCAAGGAATACGAGTCCTCGGTTGAAGTGAGAAAAACCCTAGCGGATTTTCTCCGGGATGAGTTGGACCTAACGGGCACTCACTTGGGTTGCGAGCACGGGGTATGCGGGGCCTGCACGATCCTATTCAACGGTGACGCCGTCCGGTCCTGCCTGATGCTGGCGGTCCAAGCGGACGGCGCCGACTTGACGACCGTGGAGGGGCTGGCCCGAGGGGAAGACCTCAACGCGTTGCAACTGGCTTTCCAGGAGAATCACGCTCTCCAGTGCGGTTTTTGCACTCCGGGTATGTTAATGACTGCCTACGCTTTACTTCAAGACACGCCCAATCCCACCGAAGACCAGGTGAAAGAGGGGATCTCCGGAAATATCTGCCGCTGCACCGGCTACGCCCCAATTATTCAAGCCATCCTGCAGACCGGCAGGGGGCCAGCCCTGACCCTTCCAACGAACGAAGAAGGGTAGCAAGTAGCTGTTAGTCACGATAGAACTCCTACTCTAAATCTCGCTCCCAACGACAGGAGAATAAGATGGCACATTCGGACGAGGACATTTCTCGGCCGGAAGAGTCGCGTATGGTCCGGGGCCGGGGACGGTTTCTAGACGATATCAAGCTGCCCGGAATGTGCTACGCAGCCTTCGTTCGTAGCCTTCACGCCCACGCCAACATCACGCAGATTCACGTGGATGAAGCCCTTAAGATACCGGGCGCCATCGCCGTATTGACCCCGGAAGAGGTATTGCCTTACGTCGAGCCCGTGCGGCC
>JADFPD010000006.1 GCA_022562475.1 Chloroflexota bacterium
TCCAATGTTAAAAACCAACGCAGGGGCTTGTCGTATAGTTCACACAGCCGGTCTAAGTTCTCTTCTGAAATGGACCGTTGGGACCGCTCCCACCGGTGTACTGTCATCCAGGATACACCGATGCGCTCGGCAACTTTTTCCTGGCTCAATCCTGTTCCATTACGGGCCCGGCGGAGGCGACCGCCGAGTCCGGGGATACTAATTCTCATAAAATGCCCCGTTAATTTCCTTATTCATCTACGATTGTCGCAAAGCTTGGATTTTGCTCCCATACCCACGCCGGTAAGTGGTAAGGATAATTGGAATCTTAGGGGTTGGTTTTCGGCACGACAATGCAAGCATTGTATGAATCTCGTAAGAATTCAAACATGCCTGAAACGGTAATTCCCCAAAGGCCTGTAGTCCGTGCCTGGCCGGTCCACGTCCATCTGCACCTGGCGGCACATCCCTAAATATGGGTTTATTGTTGTGCCGGCACCGGGAACCGGATGGTAGTTTGGCGTATAGTTTTGTAATAATCGTGTATGTATTTAAAGGCGCCGTTGGTTGAGGTCCGTAAAGGCTGAGAACACATTCGGAGGACCGAAAGCAGCCTGTTGATTGGCGGAGGGCCTGGCAGGTATATGGTTAACGGTCCAACGGCGACCCGATGACAGGGACCCGATGACTGAACTGGACGATCGAACGAATTACGAGAGATTGGACCCATCCGGCCTGCACCGGCGGCTCCAAGGCATGCCCGCCCAGTGTGAACGGGCTTGGCATGAAGCTAAGCGGACCGAGATACCGGACGATTGGCGGCAATTCACGGAAGTGATAATTGCCGGAATGGGGGGCTCGGCGATAGCAGGGAACCTGGCCGCCGATTTGGCCGGCCCAAATTCAAGCACACCGATCAGGGTGGTCCGGGACTTCTACATTCCCGGTGTCTCGGCTGCCCAAGTACCTGATTCGGGACCAAAATCCGGTCAACTGGTAGTCGTGTGCAGTTTCTCCGGCGAGACCGAAGAAACCCTCGCCATGTTCGATCACGCCCGGTCGGCCGGCGCCACCATGGCCGCCATTACCGGAGGCGGCACGCTCGGCCGGCGGGCAGCCGAAGCAGGTATCCCGGTGATGACCGTGGACGCCCCAGGCGAGCCTCGGAGCGCGGTGGGATACAACCTCATGCTGCTGGTTTCCCTGTTGGACAGGATCGGCGTGTTAAGTGTGTCTGACCAAGAAGTGACGGATGCCGTGGAAGCTGCCGAAACACTGGTGTCCCAAGTCGGGATCGAAGTTCCGGCGCGAGACAATCCAGCCAAGTTACTGGCGAGAGACTTGGTTGGCCGGCTGACATTGGTGTACGGCGGCGGCAATCTCTCAGGAATGGCCCTACGGTGGAAGTCCCAGATCAATGAGAACGGAAAGTCTTGGGCTTTCGCCGAGTTGCTGCCGGAGCTCTTGCACAATTCCGTGGAGAGTTTTCCCGGCGGTTCGGAGATCAGACAGCGCACGACCGCTCTCTTATTAAAACCGCACCAAACAACGCCGGAGCTCGAATTAAGATATACGGTGTTGGGCGAGACTCTGGAGCGCTGCGGCATCGAGCGCCGCATCTTCACCGGTGTCCCGGGAAGGCCACTGGCCCAATCCCTATCGATGATTGTTCTGGGCGATCACGTCAGTTACTACATGGGGCTGCTGAACGGTATAAATCCGTCTGAGACCCCAAGCATCGATCATTTCAAAGAGCGGTTGTCCGGTCCAGACCCAGCCTAGTTCGCCGTTGCGGTCATTAATTGCAACTAGGCGTGTTGACATCGTGCGCGCCGTCGGTCAAAATCCCCGTTAACACCCAGTCCTCGTTCAACAAGGAGTTAGACCAATGTTAAAGGTAGGTCATACTGTGGTCCGGCCCGGCAGAAAGGCCGGTATGGAGCCCGTGGAGATTCCCGTACCCGAAGAACTGGAAACGGTCCCCGGCATTCCCATGGTCAGCAAAGACGTCGATTTTTACAGCAGGGAGTATCCCCTGATTCGCCAGCAGGTTGAACACGCGGCCGACACTGAATGGGCCCCCAGCGTCGGCACCCCGGCCATGCAGGCCTACCATCACCAACATCAAGCGGTGATGGAGGAGTTCTACCCCAGCATGAACCGGACGGGCGACTTGGAGCCCACGAGCACGCCATCGGGCGCGGATGTCACCCAGTTGATCCGTGACAAAGCCGTCGAGATGGGGTTCTTGGACGTCGGTTTCACCATTCACGACGTACGCTTCATCTACCAGGACCGGAAAGAGCACGTCAAGTATCCAAATGCGGTCTGCCTGGCTTTGGAGCAGGACTTCGCGGAGACTCAGACCGCTCCCAGCATGGCGGCCGAACACGGCCATTACGGGACCTACGAGGTCCAGGCGCCCATGGGCCTGCGGATGGTCGATTACATCCTGTCCTTGGGTTACCACGCACAACTGCACGGCCCGAGCAACCACAGCGCGGCAACGATTCCCATGTTCGTAGCCGCCGGAATGGGTCAGTTGGGAGCCAACGGCCAACTGCTCACCCCCCACGCCGGCGCCCGTTGCCGCCTTCAGATCATCACCACCGATGCCCCGGTGACGTTCGACGAGCCCGTCGACTATGGGTTCCACGCCTTCTGCCAAGTGTGCCAGGTCTGCGTCAACCGCTGCCCTGGCCGCGCCCTGATGCGCGAGAAGATCTGGTGGCGCGGCGTTGAGAAGAACAAGCTCATCTACAAGCGCTGCCGGCCGGTCATGTCCCGGTACGAAGGCTGCGCGATCTGCATGAAGGTTTGCCCCATCAACAAGTACGGGGCCAAGGCCGTCATGGAGCACTACATCGAGACCGGCCAGGTGCTGGGCAAGGGCACCCACGACCTGGAGGGCTACACCCTGCACGATGAGAGCACAGGCAAATACGCCACCGGCTACTTCGGCCCCGGTGAGTTGCCCACCTTCGACGCCAATTTCTTCAAGATTCCCAACGGGTCCAGGGAGAACGCCGCCCTCGAGGAACTCATCGAGCGTATCGGGGCAAAGGACGGCGGTCTGGACGAGGAGAAAGAGGAAGAAGCGTTGTTCGACTTCCGAGACCGGCTACGCAAGATCCTCCACGGCGAGGTTAGCGACAGCACCATGTTCTAGGCCCGCAGGCCGGCGGTAATTCGACCCAAAAGGGGAGCAAGAAAGTATCTTGCTCCCCTTTAAATATTAAAGAGACTTTGCGCTCCGGAATTCTTCCGCCTCTGGACATCCTCCGGGAATCGACTGTATCTTTGGTTTTAAGGGTTAGAGCGCGATTCGGATGGAGTTGGTGATGGCTGTAGAGTGGACCGCCGAGGGTGACCTATTCGAGGGCTGTAATTGCAACCTGCTGTGCCCCTGCCACGTGTCTTTCCGGCAGTCCCCAACCAACGGCCACTGTGACACCATCTGGGCCGTGTCCATCGAGCAGGGCCGTTACGGCGATGTGGATTTGGCGGGGTTGAATGCGGCCATCATTTTGCATTGTCCGGGGAATATGGCTGATGGCGACTGGACCACCGTTTTGTACGTGGATGACCGGACCTCGGCGGAGCAAGACGAGGCGTTGCGGGCGATCTTTTCCGGAGAGGCCGGCGGCCCCTGGGAGATAATGTCCCAGTTCTACCGGGACGGAAAATATCAGGCGGTCTCGAGGATGCCCTTGCAGATCACCATCGACGGACGCACCAGGACGATCAGCGCCCCGGACCGGCTGTTCTTGGAGATGCAGACGCTCCGCGGCGGCTCGGACCGCGAGGGATTGGTCACGATCAACAATCTGCGAAACGTCATCCATGGAAACGAGCACGTCATGGGCCTTTCCAACTTCAAGGTTGACGTTGAGAGCATGACCTGGGATTACCAGGGCAAACATGGCCTCTACAGCAAGTTCAATTGGTCTGGGTCTTAGCCGCCGGAAATCCGGTCCAGAAATAATCGTCCGTATTTCGCTGAGAGCCGGTCCCCAGACCTACGATCTCCTGGAACCTTGCCTTATTGTCTCTTGTTACAAGGTGAGCACCAGAGTTGAGTCATCAGTTGCAGACCCCATACTACCGAAATTAGACGACGGCGGAGGCATGGGGGGTTCGCCAGCAGGCAGTAGATACAGGGATTTGAAAGAGTACCCGCCGAAAGCAGCTAATAACGTGACCAACGCCAGTTGGGATTGTATCTCCTCGGTCAATGTAGATGCTCCCTCTACCAATTTTGGATGAAGTTCGTCAAGAATGTCGCCGGAGAAGATACCACCTTCGACCCAGGTATGTGTCCAGGCAACGTAGCCTGTGATCACTCCACTGGAATTCAGGTACAAGTAGACGTCGTATCGAACTCGAGCGTCGTAATCTGGCCACCAATCGAGGGCGACCCGAAGGTCTTGCTCGATCCTGACGAATTTCCGCGAAGGGTCGTGAGATGGCCAAAACAGCGAATACACCCGCGGGTCGCCATTTCGCGAAACATTGGTTCCAGCGACTGCTTCATCCAGTCCCGCTATGAACGGCCCCGATATTTGGTCTTTTAGAGGGATTATCAGCTCTGATTTGTTTCGGTTAATCATGATGGCCGACTCAATGTCATCATTCATTCCGCTGCCAACATTGCTCCACCAACAAGTCCACCCTTCTGCCATGTTAAGGGAGGCAAAATCCCCCAGGAAATCTGAAGAAGTGAAGCCATATACATTGCCGTTATACCCGCTATAGGCTCTGGCCCGTAAGGATGATATCTCGTCTCCCAAGCCGGAGCCAAATTTGATCCATTTGTAACGATAGCTATTGTTGAGGCTGAACGTTTCGGTTGTGCCTCTAAAGTTCGTGTGCTCAAAAAACTCGCTAAAAACAGCCATAGTTCAATCTCCCAATGAATTTGCAGAAATTACAATGAGAATCTAAGCTTAGGACCTGCCGCCACCATTGCGGCCACGGATAGAGCGGAATGATGTCCCGAGGATTCGCCTGGTTAGCGCTCGACGGGCACTGATCAATGCCCTTGGATTACCGCCCAGGGCTAATAATGGTTCCAAACGTTCCATGATTTGAGGTAGAAGCTGGTCCAATTTTTCGGGAGTGAGGCGTGCAGTGGCAGCGGTAATCTCAGCCCGCGCAGCCCTCGCGTCCATAGGCACAACAGCCCGTGCCAAGTCCGAGGATTTAGCCAACTTCTTGCTCGGCAACCCCACAACAAAATCGCGGTCATTGGATTCTGCTTCGATACGGGAAGGCACCAGCATCGACGCCTGGGATAGCTGAGTCGGAGTGGAACGCGCTACTCTGAAGTTTTCATCTAGTGACATTGGCTGTTTCGGCACTCGGCCTATCTCTGCAGCAAGCTTGCCCTCCTCAAGGATAAGTTCGTTTCTCCGGGAATTTTTAGGATTTCGATAATCGGCCATTGGAAACCTCCTTCCACCATGTCGAATTTATCTGGGCATAACCTTGTCGACCGCGAATTTGCCATAATTACCAAACGTCACGACTGCAATGGAACAATGCATCAATTTGCCGACGAGAGCGCCGATGGCGGATAGAATCATGCGACATCGACTTGGCCAAGGAATATTCGCGCGTTTAATGCTGTGGCCATTTCGGTATGGCACGGTGAAGATACCGTACCAAGGTTATTAAGTCCAGTGAACTTTAGGTTTCGGATATTGCGTTGACCAGCCGCTGGGAAATTAGCGATTCCTAAGAAGCATCGATCTTGGGTACGGCCTCTACAGCAAGTTCAATTGGTCTGGGTCTTAGCCGCCGGAAATCCGGTCCAGATAGACCTGCCCCGCTTTCATCACCAGCCGTATCCGGTCTTTGTCCTGCAAGATGGAGATGTCGGCCAGAGGGTCTCCATCGACCACGACTAGATCAGCGAACTTGCCCGGCGCTATCGTCCCGATGCTGTCTTCCAGGTCCAGGCACCCGGCAGCCCAGCCCGTGGCCGCAACCAGTGCCTGCATCGGCGTCATCCCCGCCGCAACCAGCAACTCCAGTTCCTTGGCGTTGTTGCCGTGCTCCCATCCTCCCGCATCGGTCCCGGCGACCACTTTCACCCCGGCCGACAGCGCTTTCTGGACCGTGTCGATATGCTGCTGCCGGAACCCCTGAGCCTCGGCTTGGGCGTGGGGATTGCCCTGGGTGGCGTGGAAGGTGAATACGGTGAAGGTGGGGACCAGGTAGATGCCGCGGCCGGCCATCATCTTAAGTAGATCGGGCTCCGACCCCAGTAGGCAGCCGTGCTCGATGGAGTCCACACCGGCTTCGATGGCCGTGCGAAGCCCAGGGCCTCCAAGGGCGTGGCAAGCAACCGTCTTGCCGTGGCGATGCGCCTCGTCAACCAACGCCTGGGTCTCCTCTTGGTTGTATGAGCGGGTCGTGCCGCTTTGGGTCGCCCGCCCAAAGCCGGTGTTGAAGAACTTGATGAGGTCCGCGCCGGCCCGCACCACTTCCCGCACCATGGCCCGCACGTCGTCGGGTCCGTCGGCGATGCCCCTGGGCAGGTTGGGGTCGGGCGAGGCGGGTTGGTGATGTCCCGAGGGGCTGGAGCGGTCCTGGGTGCCTTGGGTGGGGGAAAGAGGGCTGGTGGCCAACTGCAGCCGTGGTCCCGGGACCAGGCCCTGTTCCACCGCCTGCTTGTAGCCAACGTCCAGCCAACCACAGTCGCGGATGGCTGTGTAGCCCGAGAGCAGGGTATCTTCCATGACCTTGGCCACGCGCAATACTCGGGCGCTCCGCGGCTCGGACCGGCCCCACCGTCCCAACAGATCGTAGCCGAAGGATGTGAGGTGGTCGTGGCAGTCGATCAGGCCGGGGAGCAGCGTGAGGCCGGTTATGTCAACAACCGGGCAGTCCGGCGGCAACGCCACCGACGCGCGCGGACCCACGGCCTCGATGCGGCCTTGACCGTTGACCAAAACCGTGGCGCCGGCCAAAGGCGGCCCGCCCGTGCCGTCGATCAGGTTTCCGCCGGTGAGGGCAATCATGGTCCCCGGCTTTAGATGCCCTGCCAGAAACGGCGGCCCTGCTCCCGGACGATCTTGCCGAAGCCGGGCCGGGCCAAGTGGACCGCCGCCACCGGGATACCCTCCCGCTCCAGGCGTTCCATCATATCGCGGCGGGTGATCCGTGTCTGGACCGGGTCGATATCGGCGCGGGATACCCAGTCGGTGTTTTCGATCTGAGCGGTGTTGTGCAGGATGTCGCCCAGCACCAGACCGGTCTCGCCCTGGGACGAGATCAGCAGGCTCATGTGGCCGGGAGTATGGCCCGGCGTGGCCAGAGTGGTGATCTCGCTGGTTATCTGATGGCCGTCTTCCATGAGGTTCAACACACCCAGGTCCTCCAGCGGCCAGACGCACTCCGGGGCGTTGGGGAACCTAGCCTCGATCAAGGTCGGGTCGTGGCAAGCCTCCCAGTCCTTGGCGCTCACGTAGTATTGGGCGTTGGGGAAGGTGGTAGTGTACTTGCCGTCCTTAGTTGTCAGGTTCCAGCCCACATGGTCCCGGTGAGCGTGGGTCAGGACCACCATGTCCACGTCCTCAGGACGCATGCCGTGGGCCTTGAAGTCGTCGAGCAGTTCGCCCCAGGGTGTTTCGGGCGTCTGCTTGGGTCCCAATCCGGTATCGACGACGATGGTGTGGCCGTCCGACTTGATCAGGAAACAGGCGAGGTTGAAGCTGACGCCTCCGGCGGCGCTGAGGTGCTCTTCCTGCCCCTTCCAGTCCTCCTCGGGGATATCAGGGAAGAAATTGCAGAGGTCGAACGCCAAGACTCCGTCCGACAATGAAGTGATCTCCACGTTTCCGATGGTCAGCGTATCGTTTGGCAAATTGACACCCCTCGAAGAGTAGTTGTTTCAGCGCGTTCGGCAGATTATAAGCGTGGGCAGCCAGGGTGGCAATCGCCGCACAAAAGTCTCCCTTTCATCAAGGGGGGGGTTGGGAGGATTTCCGTGCCCCCTCCGCGAACCATCCCGTTGCCCGACCCCGTACCCCCGGTGGTCTGCAACCACCCGGCCTTCCTTAAGCACCAACTGCAGCTTTCGCAGGTTCTCGATTTCGGCCAAGGGGTTGCCGTCGACCACTATCAGGTCGGCCAGCTTGCCTGGTTCCACCGTGCCGAGTACTGGCCCCACGCCGCACATCTCGGCGGCGTTCTTAGTGGCGGCGGTCAGCGCCTGCCAGGGGAAAGCCTTTTTCGAGTAACAGAGGTCCATACTTGACTCAGGCGATGCTATACTCCGATTCCCATGAGACCATGGGTCTAGCCTTCATAAAAATCCGCAAGGAGACAGATGCTTGACATCACCGGAAGGGCGGCTAGAAATACTCCGGGCCGAGACTGAAGGGTTAGCGGATTTCCTCGGAGGATTGCCCAAAGAAGCTTGGGACCTCCCCAGCGCGTGTGACGGGTGGTCTATCGCCGACGTTGTGGCGCACCTGACCCTTACCAGAGGATTTTCTCCCTCCAGGATAATGAGGGCCATTCAGGACGACGCATCCCCCGATGACCAAAGTCCCCACCTCAGAATTGATGATGTTGATCCGGCGACCGACGCGGAAGAGGCGATTGCCTTAAGTAATGAATTGGGTGGAAATCTTCTGAAAGAATTTATCAAGGCTAGTCGAGGAATCGTCGACGCATTGGCGAAAATCGGACCTCAAGAATGGGACAAGACGGTGTTCCGGCCGTCACGACCTGAACCAGCCCGGAATGTCGTTGACATCTTCATCTGCGAATTTGCCGTACACGGGTGGGATATTCGTTCCCGCTTCGATTCGCAATCGGGATTATCTCCTGAATCCGTGGCTGTGATGGTAGAACGTATCCCGAAACGAGGTACGTGGTGGTCATTTAGGACTGAAGCGGGCTTTGCCCCATCGCCCATAAGATATCGGTTCAGGGCTACAAAACCGACCCGATATCAGGTGGATCTTGTGGTAACAGAGAAAGAAAGGTATATGGAAGTGACAAGCAGCGATGATGCCCATGTCACTTTTCAATGTGATGGAGATACCTTTGTATTTCTGATGTACGGACGTATCGGACCGGAAGCAGCGATCGCAAGCGGCCGGATGTCCTATACGGGCGATCAGAGGCTAATGAGCGCCTTCGTCCAGCGCTTTACCGGCGGTTAGGCAATACACCGTCAGTCTTCAATGGCCAACCGGGCTTCTACCAGGGGATAAATTTGACCTTTGCCGTCCTTCTGGTCGCGCTCGTTGCTTTTACGCCGCCCTTTGAGAGCGAGTGATCCAGATTCGTGGGGATATCGATCAACCGATCAATCTGCGCCAGGAGGGCGGGTCGTTACCCCCGGTGGTCTGCCACCACCCGCCCTTCCTTCAGAACCAACTGCAGCTTCCGCAGGTTCTCGATGTCGGCCAATGGGTTGCCGGCGACTACTATCAGGTCGGCCAGCTTGCCCGGTTCCACCGTGCCGAGTTCAGGCCCTACTCCGCACATCTCGGCGGCGTTCTTGGTGGCGGCGGTCAGCGCCTGCCAGGGAGTGGCACCGCACTTCACCCATAGGCCCAGTTCCAGCAGCGCCGAGTCGCGCATTGGCGAGATGTCCGAACCCAAAGCCATCTTGACGCCGGCGGACAGCGCTGCCTGGAACGACCGGCGGTGCTCTTCGGCCGCTGCGTCGGCCCGCACCACCAAGTCCGGCGCGAGCTGCTTGCGGGCGGCGTAAGCCTTCTCGTGCTCGGATGTGGCCAAGTTGGGCGAAAGTTGGCTGATGCTTAGGGTGGGCACATACCAGGCGCCGCTGCTGACGAAATCGGTGATGCAGTCCTCGTCGGTGATATAGGCATGCTCCACGCTGTGGGCGCCAAGCTTGATGGCCATCTTCACGGCCTCGGGGTTGGTGGCATGGGCCATGACCGGAAAGTTGCGCTGGCGGCATAACGCGAATGCGGTCTCGATCTCCTCGGGCAGCAGGAACGATTCGGTGTGCCGGTCCCAGCGCGGCCCCATGATGCCGCCGGAGAGGTTCAACTTGATGTGGTCCACGTCGTGTTTCATCTGGTCGCGGATGGCCTCGGCGTACCCGTAGGGGCCGTCGCACTCCCTGGCGTGCCCGGAGGTCAGGAAGTGGCCGCCGGTGGTGGTCAAGAAGTTCCCGCAAGCGAAGACCCTGGGCCCGGCCGGGCCCGGCCCCTCAAAAGCCCGGCGCCAGGCCACGTCCATGAAATGGCCGGCCCCGCCGCTGCGCACGGCAGTTATTCCAGCCTCGACCAGCCCGCGTTGCAGGTTCTGGCCGAAGGCGGCGGTTAGTTGGGCCACGGTGGTGCCCGCCGGGTTGGGGTGTTGGGGGTGGATGTGCACGTCCCAAAGTCCCGGCAGCAGGTAGGAACCTTCCAGGTCGATCACGCGGTCATCGGACGTGTTGGCGGGCGGCCCGGCGTCCCGGACATCCAGGATGCGCCCGTCCTCGATCACCACCGTGGCCTGGGCCTTGGGGTCGGGGTCTACGCAGTCGATGACGTTGCAGTTGGTCAGTATCAGGCGCAAGGCGGTTTCTCCCTGTCAGGCTATTTAAATGTGATGCACCGGGCCGGGTCGGCCTCGGTTAGAACCGGCGCCGGGTGCCCGGTGTGGATGTAATCGGCCAGCAGCTTCCCGGCCATAGGGCCGCGTCCGAACCCGGAAGACGCCAAGCCGGTCACGACAAACAGGTTTTCGTATCCGGGAATCTTGCCGATGATTGGCTTCCCATCCATGGAAAAGGGCATCAACCCGGCCCAGGTGCGGCTGATGGACAGCCTGCCCACCAACGGAATCACTTCGGACGCCTGGCCCCGGTTGACTTCGATGCCCTCCGCGTCGGGGGTGTAGTCGTACCCGGACAACCGCCGGTCGCCTCCGAAGATTATCTCGCCGTTCCTGCTCTGGCCGCCGTAGAGGTGGCGAGTTATCCGGGTCTCACCCTTATGAGTAAGTTCAGGTGGAAAGTCGTCCGGAGGCTGTTGGTCCGATTTCATCGAGACTCGCGACCCCTGGCCGGAGCTCCAATCAAATTGGGATTCCGTGGAGGTAATCACATGAAAGATGCTGGGCGGCGCGGGTTCCGTAGCCCACATCTGGCCTTTGACGGGAGTGACGGGAATCTCTATTCCAAGCATGTTGCCCACCGGCTTTGACCAGGCGCCGACCGCCAGGACCAGGGACCTGGTCCTGAATTCTCCCTGGCTGGACCGTACCTGCCATGATCCGTCCTGCTGTTGGGTCAGCGCTTGGACGTCGTGCCCGGTCTTGATATCGGCCCCCAAGGCGGCGGCGGCCTGACCGAAGGCCACGGTGGCTTTGGTTGGATTGGCGTGGCCCCGCTTGACCAAGAACACGAACCCTGCCAGGGACTCCGACGCCTCGGGTTCGATGGTGCGAGCTTCCCTGGCCGTCAGCAACTCGGCGTGGTAGCCCTCAGACTGGAGCCGGAGCACGCGGTCCCGAGCGAAATCCGACTGCTCGGCCGTATGTATGGCCTGCAGGCCGCCCGGAGCATGGAACTCGATGTCGTACCCCATGTCCAGTTGTAGCGTTTTGAAGATCTCGAAGCTGCCTGCGGTCAGGTACGACTGCAGATCGGGGTTGTTGCCCCAGCCCATGCCGCCCAGCCCGCCGGCATTGACCCCTGACGCCTCACTGGCAATGTCCCCTCGCTCCAACAGTGTGACCCGTTCGCCCTGTTGCGCCAAATGAAACGCGGTTGCGACGCCGCAGATGCCGCCCCCGATTATCAGTACATCGGACTCATTCGAGTTGGCCAAGAGAAAATCAGACCCCTTGATTGAAAGTTGAGCCAATCATAGGCGCGGGCATGGTACCGGTCAATGAATAGGCCAGAAAAGACATGAGGTATTCCAGGAACGACCAAAAACCCCCACGGGCATTCCAGCGAAGCCTGGAATGACGAGGGAGAAGGCCTCGGGTCGACCAGATTGCCGTAGGGGCGGGTTTCCAACCCGCCAGGTTGTTCGTAATCCACGCTTGTGACCGCCTAGAAACCTGTGGGCCAGCCTACCTCTATTCAGCGTCATCTTCGCTTCTACAAGCACGTTGGCCAAGCAAAAGGGCAGGTTAGAAACCTGCCCCTACGCACGGTTGACGGGATTCATATGGGTTTAGAGAATTCTCTGCTGGCGATTTCGAGTGGATTCCGGCGAAAGCCTGGAATGAGGAGGGAGAGGGCCTCGGGTCGACCAGATCGCCGTAGGGGCGGGTTTCCAACCCGCCAGGGCGTTCGTAATCCACGCTTGTGACCGCCTAGAGACCTGTGGGCCAGCTTACCTCTATTCAGCGTCATCTTCGCTTCTACAAGTACGTTGGCCAAGCAAAAGGGCAGGTTGGAAACCTGCCCCTACGCGCTCCGCCGAATCCACGACATGGCCGCGGCCATAATTGCCTGATTTGATAGACCCGAACCCTATGTCGAGGGCGCCGGTGTCAGGTCGCTAAGGTCTTTGACCTCGATGTTGGAGACCAAGACCGTCAGGTCGTCCAGGCGGCGGACTTCAAATTCCATGAAGTCGTCGTCCACGACCATGTATTTGGAGACTACTTCCCAGATCTCCTTCTTCATCTCCTCCAGCTTCTCCGGGGCCAACTCCAGCCGGTCTTGGATCAGCACCAGCTTGAGCCGCTGTTTGGCCGTGTCCTTGGAGAGCATTTCCGTGGCCTGGTCCAGTTCCTTGCCGGTTAGATTGAAGAGCCAACGTAGTAGTTCACGCATGAGAATAGGCCCTCCCGTTCATGCCGACCATCCCTTTGAACCTCGAGAACAGCCCATTCTTGGGTTCCAGGTCCATCAATGGGATATCCTCTCCATCCACCCTGGAAGCGATACGCAGGAACGCTCCGCCGGCAGGCGACTTGGTGTTGTGGACCACCGGTATCCCCCGGTTGGCCGCCACGATGGTTTGTTCGTCGGCGGGAACCAGACCGATAACCTCAATCGCCAGCAGGCTTTCCACGTCTTTCTGGTCCATCATGTCCCCGCGCCTGACCATCTCGGGGTCGATGCGGTTGATGATGAGCTTCGGGCGGTGCAGCCCCGACGACTCCAGCAGACCAATAATGCGGTCGGCGTCCCGGATGGCCGATACCTCAGGAGTGGTCACGATGATCGCCTCTTGGGCCGCGGCGGTGGCGTTCTTAAAGCCCTGCTCGATACCCGCCGGGCAATCTATGAGCACATAATCGAACTCTTTCTCAAGTTCGGCGCACATCTCCCGCAGCTGTTCCGGTGTGATGCTGTTCTTGTCCCGGGTCTGTGCCGCGGGAATCAGATACAACTCGTAATCGTGCTTGTCGCCAATCATGGCCTGGCTCAGTTTGCATGTGCCTTCAATGACGTTCACCAGGTCATAGACGATGCGGTTCTCCAGACCCATAATGACGTCCAGGTTGCGGAGGCCGATGTCGGTGTCGACTACCACGACCCGGTGGCCGCGCATGGCTAGACCGGTGCCGATGTTGGCGGTCGCGGTGGTCTTGCCCACCCCGCCTTTGCCCGACGTTATTACGATCGTCCTACCCGTCATAAGGTACTCCTTTGTTGTATCTAGCGAACCGGCCCGCGAAGGGGGCTACGTGGATGGAACGGCTCCGCACGTAAGCGATCTGAGGGCCGGAGGCAGACAATTTTGGCTGGCGGTGCGCTGTAACCGGCGCGACGCCCAGAAATTTACCGATCTGAAACCGGGGCGAGGGAAGTTCCAGGGCGATGATCACGGCCTTGTTGTCCCCGGAGGCCCCGGCATGGACCCATCCCTTGAGCGAGCCGAACACAACTATGTCGCCGTCGGCCCTGATCTCCGCGCCGGGGTTCACGTCCGCCAACACGACCACATCCCCTTGGTGGTGCAGGGTCTCTCCAGACCGGAAGGTGGATTTGATGAATAGGGCCTCGGTGATGTTCCGGTTGCGGGCCCCGTTCTTGTTCTGGCGGCTCTTCAGGCTCTCGATGATCGATTCGACGGCGCTCTTGGATTTAGCGGAGGTCTGTGGCGCCTGCTCCGGCAGCACAACCTCGTTGTGGGCCGCCGGTTTGGCAGGCCCGCCATCGGTTGTTGGCTTGGCTTCTATCTTAAGGTCGCCGCTATCCAGGGACTCGGGTGCGAACCAGAAGCGGGTCACCTTCAGTCCCGAGTTGGTCTCGATGATCGACTTGATCTTGGCCAGCTCATCCCGGGCCAGCATCCGTTGGCCGACATTTATGGTGATGTCGCCCTTGGACCACAAGCCGCTCTTTTTGGACAAGTAGTCCTTCAGTTCCCCCGCCACAACGTCGAAGGGAGCGTTTTCGTCAATGACAAAGGCCACGTCGGTCCCCCTGGCTATAACCTGCACCACGCCGGTCTTCAGCAAGGGGCCCTCGTGAACTTGAAGTGATTCTTAGATGACATCCCACCCACTTCCACTCTCACCTTATGTCACCACAATTATTTCAGCCGGATAGGCTCCGGCACAATGATTTATTGGTCATATTTTAAACAAAATTTAAGATAATGTTGAATATTGAGCCTGATCGAGCTTTTTGAAGAACCGATCCCAGCATGAAAAAGCGAGGTGTGTTGCCCAGCAATGGGTTGACGGATGACGCCTAGATCTGTTTTCCCAGGACCCCGCCGAATCATCCCAATAGCCGGAACGGCGTTGCCTCGTCCCTATTTCGTCAGGAACTCGCACGGACTGCCTGGTGAGGGCTGGTCAACCAGGATCCGCTCAAAGTTTTCTGCGGCGAACTTCGCCTGGGTGGACGGGGAGAGATCGGACAGCCAATTACGTACGACCGTGGCGCTACGGGCCACTCCGGTGGGTTCCTCCCAACTGGCGAGAAACGGCCCGTCGAGTCCGACGACAAACCGGTCGCTATATCGCTCGTAAAGGTCCTTCCACCGGTCCGGCAAGCGCCCGTCGCCAGAGCGTAAATAACGCGACTCGAAGCCCGGAGCGATATCGGCATATAGGTTGGGAAATTTTTCCAAGAGGTCCGCGATCTGGTCCGGGTCAGCCTTCCTGGCGTGTTGGGCGGTTGACCCATCAAGGGTCTTTATATGGGTCTGGTGGGCCCAGATAACTTTGGTTGTCGGGTTTCTTTGTAGCGCCCGTTCCAGGGCCGGGACCGTAGCCGCTGTGGTCTCCATGTGCACGATCAGGACGGCGTTATGCTTGGCCGCCAGGCACATCAGGTCTTGCACGCCTGGAGAGTCCATCGGGATGGTGTAATCCCCGGCTTCCAGAGACGTCCCAGCCCCCGTTTCTGCAGAGAACCCGTAGTGCCGGGATAGGACCTCCCCTACACCGCGAAATTTTCCGGTTGCAAGCTGGCCATCGACATACTCTAAGACATCGCGAGAGATGGGCGAAACTCCGTTCAATCCAATAAACGGTATAACCCGGTCGGGGTACCTCTCATACGCGGCGAGGGTCCGCTGCTCTCTTGCCGGCCCCCATTTACTCTTAAGCGCCATGAGCACGATCTTGCGCACTGACAGTTCGTCCATGACGGAGATCATGGCCTCCGGAGTGAGGTCCAGCGGAAGATGATTATGGGCGTCGAGAATGGGAATTATCTTTGGCGTTGAGGTAGCCGCTAACGATCTAGCCGCCGTCGGCCGGGGGGTCGGCGGTGCAACAGGGGTGGATGCTGGCAAAAGGGTTGGTGTTGGCGCGGGAATGGCGGTGGGCATCTGCGTAGGTGAATCGAGGGGCGCAAGGGTTGGTATGGGAGTTTGGGTAGCCGCCGGGGTGCCAGACTGGCCCGGTGTGAAAACAGGCGTTGGCGCTAACACCGAGGTTGGCGTAACGGTGGTGCATGCCGCCAAGCCCAGGGCGGACAACACTAGCATTGAGGCCCAGAGCCGAGGTTTAGGAACGGATAGCGCCATAAAAGGCCGGAACAAAAGAGCCGCCGGTCAGTCCCTGGTGCCGAACAACGCCACCGAGCAGGTGAACGAGCCGGGGCGGCCTCCCAAGTTGTGGGTCAGGCCCAAAGTGGGGTCTTTTAGCTGGCGTTCGCCGGCTTTGCCCTGGAGTTGCTTGTAGACCTCATAGATCATGCGAATGCCGCTGGCCCCGATGGGGTGGCCGAAGCACTTCAGGCCGCCGTCGGTGTTCACCGGCAGCTCCCCTTCGAGGCTGAACGTGCCCGCCGCCACGTCCTCGCTGGCGCGGCCCCGGGGGCTGAACCCCAGGTCCTCATAGATGATCAATTCGGTGATGGTGAAGCAGTCGTGGACCATGGCCAGGTCGATCTCCTGGCGGGGGTCGGAGATGCCCGCTTCCTGGTAGGCGGCCTGGCTGGCCCGGACCGACTCGGGGAAGTGGGTGAAATCCCAGTCGTTGCGGAGGACGCCGAAGGCGCCCACCGCGAGACCGATCCCCTTGACCAGGATGTAGTCGTCCCGGAAGGTCTTGGCGATCTCAGGCGTGGTGATGATGGCCGCCGCCGCGCCGTCGGACACGCCGCAGCAATCAAATAGACCCAAAGGCCAGGCCACCATGGGGGCGTTGGCCACCTGTTCGGCGCTGACCTCCCGCTGGAAGTGGGCCTTGGGACTCATGGTCCCGTTGTGGTGGTTCTTGGAGGCGATCTGGGCCAGGGTCATCTTCCCCTCTTCGTAGGGGATGTCGTACTGGTGGAAATAGCGGGTGGCGGCCAGGGCGAACTGGGACGGCGGCGGCACCGGAGGATTGACGTCCGCGCCGGCCGGTTCGGGGACCGCCAGACCCGAGAAACCCGAGTCCTTGAGCTTTTCCACGCCCACGGCCAGGACTATGTCATAGATGCCGGCGGCCACGGCGTAGCAGGCGTTGCGGAAGGCGTCGGTGGCGGTGGCGCAAGCGTTCTCGACCCGGGTGATGGGGATATAGTCCAGCTTAAGGGCTGCGGCGAGGGGCTGGCCGGTCCGGAAGGAGGCCACCGTCCCCAGCCAGGCAGCCTGGACGTCCTTTCCCTCGATGCCCGCGTCCTCAAAGGCCTCGTAGGAGGCTTCGACGAGCAGATCGGATGAACTGGAGTCCCAACGCTCCCCAAACTTGCTGCAACCCATGCCGATCACGGCAACCCGGTCCTTGATCCCGCTCATGTCGTTCTCCTATCTGCCGTTAGCTGAAAGCAATTATAACGCCAACGCCCCCATCCTAACTTTCCCCCGTCCTCGGCGGAAGGGACTAGTCAGCCCGGCGCAGGGGCACCGCCTTCCAATAATAATTGTGTATGCCGTTCACCACCCGCAGCTTGCGGAAACTCATCTCCACCTGAAGCCCGATCTGGACCTCCGATGTCTCCCGGTCGGTCAACATGCAGAGGACCCGGCCTCCCGGCTCGAAATCCACCACGACGACGGCCAGCGGCGTGTCCACCGTGCCGGCCAGGTAGTCCAGCGAGTAGGTGAACACCGTGCCCAACTTGTCGCTGAGTCTGATGGGGGTTGAATCGTCCCTGGCCTGACACTCGACACAGACCCGTTGGGGCGGGTATTGCACGTAGCCGCACTGGTTGCAGACGGCGCCGTGGAATTTGATGTTCTGGTCTCCCTCCCGCCAGAGCGCCGTGACCGACGGCGACTGGGCCTGGGGCCGTTTTGACGATGAGTCGGTGAGCCAGACATCCCGCCACTTGGCGTAGGTCTCGTAACTGTCCAGCACCTGGCCCGAGTCCAGGTAACCCGATACACCTAAACCGGCCTGCCCTTCACTGATGTTCGAGGTGGTGCGGAAGCCCAGAACGTCGCTGCCGTCGCCGTAGGAAACTGTGAGCAGCAATTGGTCCGGCGACCCTTCTTCCAAGGCGCCCGCCAACAGCATCAGAGGGAAGGCGGCGCCGGTGTTCCCCATGCGGCCGAACAGCGGGTCTTGCACCTGCTCCGGCTGGAAACCTAGGTGCCGCGCCAACTGGCCGTGCCGGCGGGCATCGGTGGAATAGAGGGCGAGCTTGCTGACGTCTTTGACCGACACACCCTCTTTCTCCATGAATCCGGAGACCGCCTCTCCCATGATGCGCTCCAGGCCCTCCTCGACGGCGAAACGGTCTTCCCAGGAGCGGACGAACCGGTCGCCGGCGCTGCGCCAAGTGTCCATCATGTTCTCGGTGATGGTGTAGGAGCCGGCCTGCTCCGCGATGATCCCTTCATCGGAAATGATGAAGGCCACCGCCCCATCTCCGGAGTTGCGCTCGGTCTCCCCTTTTGGCGCCCCCTGGCGGTTATCGCTGGCCAACACCAACACATGCTTGGCCGAGCCGGCGGCGACCGAGTCCAGCGCGGATTTAAGCGCAGTGGTGCCGGCCCGGAGCACGTCGGTGATATCGGCGGTGAAAATGTCCCGGCGCAGGTCCAAGGCGGTGGAGATTATGGATGCACACTGTTTCTCGGCGTAGGGAGGAGTGGTGGTGGCGAACAGCAGCCCGTCGATCTCCTCCCGGTCATGGCCTTTCAGGCAGTCGATGCCGGCGGCCACCGCCATGCTGACGCTGTCTTCGTCGAAGTTGGCCACGGAGCGCTGTCCGGCGGAGTCCCAACCGTCGGTTTCCGCGCCCAACCGGTATTTGGGGACGTAGGCCCCAAAGGCCGAGATTCCTGCCAAAGGTCACCTTCTGTTATAAGGCTGTTCCAGCAATCACGAGGCTGGAGCAGCCCGGTTTTCGCCATGCTAGCAGCTTGCCGAAATAGGTGTCAACGCGGGCATCGGCGCTGTTCCAGCCCTGGTGGCTGGGGTCTGGGCCGGGCATGCCCTATGTTACAATCGATGCCTGCAATGTGATTGCCTCGGAGCTTGGATCCTCCCCATCGGGGGAGGCCGGCCTCCGCGCTTCGGTAGGAGTGAGCACCCGTGACCAGGTCTCGATTTTCTTTCCTTTTTGTAACTGTTGCCATCATGGCTGTAGTTATGTTGGCGGCGGCCGCCTGCTTCGGCGGTGACGGTCGCGGTGAAGACAACCCTAGTATCGAGGGTCTCCCGCCCGAGTTCCAGCGCCTGAGTGAGGTGTGGGAACTGCTCAACCGGGAGCAGATCGACGGCGAAGACCTGGACCCGCTTGTGATCAGCGACGGAGCGATCCGCGGCATGTTAACCGCCTTGAACGACCCTTACGCCGGGTTTCTAGACCGTGAACAATTCTCCCTGGAAAGCCAGGATATCCAAGGGTTCTTCGGCGGCATCGGCGCCGAGGTCGGTATCCGCGAAGGGGTGATAACAATACTGGCGCCGATGCCTGATACCCCCGCTGAAGCGGCGGGAGTCAGGGCCGGTGATGTGATTTTAGAAGTGGACGGTCAAAGCATCCAGGGACTAAGTCTCTTGGAAGTCGTCCGGTTGATCCGGGGCGACAAGGGCACTACGGTAACCCTATTGCTGCGGCACTTGACCAACTCCGAAACCGTCTTGATCGAGATAGAACGGGACATCATTAAGCTGGAGAGTGTCACTCTGCTGATGCAGGTGGGCCGCATCGGACACATCCGTCTATCGGGTTTTACGGGAACGACCAACGATGAACTAAAGAAAGCCCTGGAGCGGTTCGAGCGGTCAAAAGGCCTGGGAATCGTGCTGGACCTGCGCAATAATCCGGGGGGACTGGTGTCGTCCGTGGTTGATGTAACCAGCCAGTTCATCGATGATGGCCTGGTGCTCTATCAGATAGATGCCAGAGGAAACCGCCGTAATTGGGGCGTTAAATCCGGTGGAAAAGCCCTGGATATCCCCATGGTTGTCCTGGTGAATGAATTTAGCGCCAGCGCCAGTGAGGTCTTCACCGGAGCAATCATCGACAGCGGCCGGGCAACGGTCGTCGGGTCTACCACCTTCGGCAAGGGGAGCGTCACCAATCTTTGGCCGCTGGATGACGGATCAGGGGTGAATTTCACCACCGCCCGATGGTTCACTCCCAACGGCTCTTTGATCGAGGGAGAAGGACTCACCCCCGATGTGCTGTTGGACCCCCTCGGTGAAGACGAGGACGAAGACCTGTATCTGGACCGGGCCATCGAGGTATTGAAGGAAGAACTCAGCCTAGGCGGCTAGGCAATGGATAGATAGTGACAGGCAGTGGCGAAGAAAAAGTCAGCGACTCCAACCGTTCCAGCATCTAAAAAGGCGGACAAGCAAAGACCCGCTGCCAATGACTTTCGCCCAGTGGCATCCAACCGCAAGGCCCACTTCGACTACGAGATACTGGAGCGTTACGAAGCGGGAATCTCACTGACAGGCACGGAGATCAAGTCGATTAGGGCCGGAAAGATCGACATTCGAGACTCCTACGCCCGAGCCAGCGGCGGCGAGATGTGGCTGCATAACGCCTACATCGCCCCGTACGACCCGGCCAGCCTCAATAACCATGACCCCAAGCGGGACCGAAAACTGCTGCTCCACCGGGCAGAGATTGCAGAAATGACCGCCGCCACCGCTGAGAAAGGCCTGACCATCGTGGCCCTGCGCGTTTATATCAAACACCACGTGGCCAAGGTCGAGCTGGGAATGGCCCGTGGCAAACGGCAGTACGATAAACGCCGGGCCATCATCGACCGTGACATGGACCGGGAAGCCCGCCGTTCCCTGGGCGCCGCCAGGGATTAAGACCCCCTTTTTCTGTCCCAGTAAGTCGAGGGCACGAAGTCCGTTCGTGGTGAGCCCGTCGGACCATCTTTTGGGATGGACCATATCTCTCTGAACCAGAAGATTGACTGTTGGCCGCCCTTCGAGGGCCTCAGGATGAACGGTATTTCGATTCTATTGATTTGATTGAAATCCCTTTTCTGTCCATCGCTCAACTGCCCCAACCAAGATTCGTGAGCTATAATCTACGGCTGGCGCAAAGTCGCCGTTTGGAGGACTGATTTGATTCGAACCCTTGAAGGAGTGACCCCAAAGGTGGCCGGCACCGCGTGGGTCAGCGAGTTTGCTTACGTTGTCGGCAACGTTGAGATAGGCGAATACGCCAGTATCTGGCCCGGCGTAACCATCCGGGGCGATAGCCCCAAGCCTATCGTGATAGGAGACTACGTGAATATCCAAGAAGGGTCCGTGGTCCACGGCGACGGACTGACCATCCAAGACCACGTTTCGGTCGGACACTCCGTGGTGGTCCACTGCGACTTGGTGGGCCGGGGTTCACTGCTGGGCAACAACTGCACCGTGTTGAACCGGGTCACACTGGGCGAGAACTGCCTCATCGCCGCCAATACCGTGGTGCTGGGCGGCGCCCAGGTCCCGGCCCGCTCCTTCGTGACCGGGGCGCCGGGCTCGGTGAAACGCCAGGTGACGGATGAACAGATCACCCAGATGGCCCACACCAACGAAGAGTTGGTAAGGCGGGCCAAATCGTTCAAGGACAGCGGCCTCTAGGGTTCGTAGACGCCATTCAACACGACCCCGCCCGTCCGTAGCCTGTCGAAGTGCGCGCATAAGTCATGCTTGGCCCGTCCACGTTGTTTTCGGTCTATACACAAGGGGGAGGGTTAGGGTGGGGCCGTCCTACCCCAACCGCCGTGCCACCGGCAACACCTTGTCGGCTAGGTGTTCCATCACCTTGATGCAGTCGGACAGGCTCTCCACCCGGAAGTCGTAAGTCAGCTGGTCGATGCCGATCTCCTGGCAGGCGTGGAGGTCATCGATCACTTCCTGAGTGGTGGCGACCAGCGTGCCGCCGCTCCGCACGTTGCCGCCTTCGCCCAGACCCATGTCGGTGAAATGCAGGCTGCGTTTCAGGGAGACGGTGACCTCAGATTGATCGCGGCCCTCTTTCTCGATGCGCTCCCGTAGATATGGCAGGTTCGCGGCCACGAACTCCGGCGTTTGGCGGGTGGTGTGCCAGCAACTGCCGTATCTGGCGGTCCGCCGCAGTGCCGCTTTGGTGTGGCCGCCCACCCAGATGGGGATGCTGGGCTGCTGGACCGGTTTGGGCTCAAACTTGATGCCGTCGATGCTGTAATACTTGCCGTGGTACTCGGGGTCCGGCTGGCTCCAGAGCACCTGCATGATCTCCAGGAACTCGTCGGTCATCGCCCCCCGTTGGTGGTAGTCCAACCCCAAAATCTGAAACTCTTTCTCCAGCCAGCCCACGCCCACGCCGCAGATGATGCGGCCGTTGGTCAGGACATCCAGCGAAGCGAACATCTTGGCTTGGACCACCGGGTTCCGGTAGGGCAGGATGATCACCGTGCTCCCCAGCTTGATGCGGCTGGTGCAGGCCGCCAGGAACCCCAGCAGGGTCATGGTCTCCAAGAACGGTTCGTCCGACGGCCGGGAGAACGACCCGTCGCTGGTGTACGGGTACTGGTTGGTGCCTTCGGTGGGCAAGACGATATGGTCGCCGGCCAAGACCGACTCAAAGCCCAATTCTTCCGCGGTCTCCACGAACCGTTTAAGCCCCGGTACGTCCGGTATCCGGGGGATCGATAATCCGATTTCCAATTGCTTTGCCTCCAAGTTCGCCTAGAAATTCTGGCTAGGCCGCAGGGCAGTATAAACCCAGCGCTCGTTGCCCGGCAAAGCGATGGGAAGAGTAGCTAACAACCGGGCGGGTAAGATTTAGTTGAAACGACTGTCCCGCTGGGGTCGATCAGCCCAGCGGTATCGGGGCTGGAGTTGTTCCAGACCGAAGACTTCCGCTGGAAGGAAAACCCTCCGGAATCCGGATGGTCTTCGTTGGTGTAAACGCGCACCGACGCCTGAGGCTGTAATTCGTATGCCGGGAACGCAAATTCCGGGAAGCCGTCGGATTCGTCAACCAGCCGCCATCCCAAGAGGTCCACGGTGATTTGGCCTTGGTTCAAGACTTGGACATACTCGTCTGCTTCGGTGGTCCGCACGAGGCCGTCAAAGAAGACGCATTCGATGACCACCCCTGCCTCGGCGGCGGGAGGCGTGGCTGTAGGTGTCGGAGAATTGGTTGCCGTCGGCACAGGAGGGACCGTCTCCGTCGGCGCGGGGGCGATCGTTACCCTCACCTCCGGCGTTACGGCGTTTGGGTCTGCGGTGGGCTCGGCCTGATGGCCTGGCTCGACGGTTGGCTCCAAGGGAGGAACAGCCGTCATCTCATTCACGGCCTGTGGAGTCGGGGTGCCGCCTGGGACCGGGACCGCGGTGGATGGCAGCGCAGTGGGGACGGCGGTTAGCGGAATGGGCGTTGCCGTTGCCTGAATCGGGGGCGAAGTGGCGCCTGTGGTTATCACGGTGCGGGTGGGCTCCGAGCCGGAGCATCCCACGGCCAGCGCCATCAGAGACAGAAACGCCGCTGCCAATGGGAATCTAAGATCGGCGCTCAATTATTTACTCCATTGCCGGGGAGCCGATTGGTGGTGCGGCGGATGTGGTGCATCCGTCCGTGAAAGCTGTCTGAGCCAACGGTAGCTTAACGATTTGCGGAGTGCAATCTGCATGCTATAATCATTTCAAATTACGGCTGGGGCGCCTGGAAGGTCACGCCGGCCGAATAAATGATGCAGATGGGGAAATTTAGGAGGTCAACCATGGAGAAAGGTGGAACGACTTTTGATGGCGGTCCGGTCGAGATCGCGATGAGCTACCGCACGGAGATAATGGACGACCAGGGTCTTTGCGTCCAGGTCTATTCCAAGATCGACGGCAAGGACGCTGAGATCCTGCGCTTCGACTGCTTCGACCAGAACCCTCACTACCATTATGGTCCCGAGAACCACAACATCCGGCTGCCCATGGACAAGACCACCGCCGGAAACCCGCTGGGTTGGACGATCAACAACCTGCGCAACAACCTGCCGGCCATGGTGCGCCGTGCCGGTTATGAGGACCTGGCTGATTCTCTGGAGAAGACCCCGGTGAAGAAGGCCGTGTTGAACAAGATGGAGGCCAAGGCCCGGGAGATGGTCCGGGAAGACCGCCGCACCGTCCACCACATGATGCCCGAACTGATCGACGGAGACAAGGTGGAAGCCGGAAACATCCGCTTCGGCCTGGAATACCGGCACCTACCTCAGATCAACGACGAGGGAATGGCCATCCACGTCCTGTCCGACGTGGCGGGACAAGAAGTGGAGTTGCTGGCCTTCGACTGCTTCCAGAACGCCCCCCACTATCACTACGGTCCTCGCAACCAAGACGTCCGCATCTACTGGGACACCACCACCTCCGGCGAGACCTTGAAGTGGACTTTGGACCAGTTCAAGGGCGGCAAGCTCAAGTCCATGATCGAGCGCGCCGGCTACCCCAGCATCGCCTCCGAGTTGGACGAAAACCTGATTCAGGCCGTCATGCCCAAGATCGAGAAACGGGCCTGGGACCTGGTGTCCATGAACAATAAGTAATCAGACAACAAACCTCGCAACGCAGAAGTGGCCCCGATTTATCGGGGCCACTTCTATCTTTCAGAATAGGTGAGGCCGCCTTCATCACATCATCGTATACCCGCCGCTGACGCTCAGTGTCTGGCCGGTGATGAAGCTGGCGGCGTCTGAGGCTAGGAAGACTACGGCGTTGGCCACTTCCTGGGCGGTGCCCATGCGGCGGAGGGGGTAGTTCCGCTCGACTCGCTCGCGCACTTCTTCGGTGAATATGTCACGCATCTGGTTCCACATGCTTTCTTCGCTGATCGACTCCTCGGCCGGCGGCACCACCAAGCCCGGACACACCACATTAAGCCGCAGCCCATAACGCCCCGTCTCCCTGGCGACCGACTTGCTTAAGGCGATCACCCCGGCCTTGCAGGCCGAGTAGACCGCCTCCCGGTACTCGCCCATCCGGCCGGCGTCGGAACTGATGCAGACGATGGCCCCGGCCTGTTTCTCGATCATGCCCGGCAACACGGCGTGGATGCAGTTGATGGCCCCCCAGAGGTTCACCTGGACCTCCCGCTCCCACTCGCTTCTGGGCTTTTCCATGAACAGCCGGTCCACCGTCCAACCCACGTTGTTGACCAGGACGTCCACGGGCCCATACTCGGCGACGGCCGTTTTGATCATGGTGGCGACTTTTTCTGGGTCGGTAACGTCCGTGGGGATTACGTTCGCCATGGCGCCCGTGTCCATGGCCGCCACTTCTCCGGCGACGATCTCGCCCTGGCTCGGCGCCAACTCAGCGATGGAAATACGCGAACCCTCAGCCGCGAAGGCGTGGACGATGGCGCGGCCGATGTTGGACCCGCCGCCGGTGACGATGACGTGTTTGTCCTTTAGGCCCAATTCCATGGGAATCACCTCAAAATTATTCGGTCCTGATGGATCGCCTCAAAAAAAGGTCCGTGGCCTCTATACAGTCAAGGCCCCATGGACCCCTGCCTATGTCACCCCGAGAGAAGCGAGGGGTCTCTTCACCCTCGGCCAGTGTTGGTATTTTAGCAGTGAGATTCTTCGGCTGACGCCTCAGAATGATAGCTATAAGGCAAAGTCTGCTGGAGAGGGCTGCCGTTTCCGGGAAAGAACGGTGGCTATAGGTCTCGAGAGAGCGGCGCCGGGCGCTCGATTTGTGGCACGCCGCCGAAGCGGAGCCGCAACAGCCCTTTCAGGTCTTCTTTGGCGGTGCCGACGACATTGACGGTGCTGGTTGGGTCGTCAATCCACTTGACCGGCACCGACGCGATGCTGAACCCGCGTTTGGCGGCGATGACCAAGAGTTCGGTGTCGAAGAACCAGTTGTTGTTCTTGATGCTGGGCACGATCGCCTCGGCGGTGGCGCGGGTGAGGGCCTTGAAGCCGCATTGGGCGTCGGGCAAGCCGGTGAAGAACATGGCGTTGATCAGCAGGTTATATCCTCTGGAGATGAACTCCCGCTTGAAACCCCGGCTAACCTGCGACTCCTTGCTCAGCCTGCTGCCCACGGCGATGTGGTTCCCTGACTCTATCGCCTCGATGAGCTGGGGGAAATGGGTCAGGTCGGTGGACAGGTCTGCGTCCATATAGCTGACGATGTCGGCCTGACTGTCCAACCAGGCCGTCCGCAGGGCCCGGCCCCGGCCTTTCTGGGGGATCCGGAGATAATTGACCCCCGGATGCCGCCGGCAGAGCATCTCAGAAACCGCCTGGGTGCCGTCGGTGGATGCGTTGTCCGCGATGGTCACCTGCCAAGGATTGGACAGGTTGTTCTCCAGGAACTCGGTCAGGGTGGCGATTGTGCGAGGGAGGACCTCATCCTCGTTGTAAACGGGAATCGTTATGTCAACCGTCGCCGGCGCGCCCGGTTTCCTGGGTGGCTGATTGTCTGGATTGCCGCTCATTCCCGTCTCCTGCCGCCGGCGCGCCGGGTTTCCCGGGGTGGCACGGCCTTTCGATCGGCCGATGGTTCATTGCGAAGAAGCCCGGCCGTTCCCTAATGTCTGAAGTGACGCACGCCGGTGAGCACCATGGCCAACCCAGCCTTGTCGGCGGCGGCGATCACCTCGTCGTCGCGGATGGACCCGCCCGGCTGCACGATGGCGGTGATACCGGCTTCGGCGGCCAGCTCGATGTTGTCGGCAAAGGGGAAGAAAGCGTCCGACGCAAGCACCGAGCCTTTGGCTTTGTCCCCGGAGGCCCGCTGGGAAAGGTGCACGCTGACCACCCGGTTGGGCTGCCCGGCCCCCATGCCCACCAACGCCAGGTCCTTGGCGAAGACGATGGCATTGGACTTGATGTGCTTAGCCGCCTTCCAGGCGAAGGCCAGGTCCTTCATCTCTGTTTCAGTCGGAGGCCGCTGTGTGGCAACCTTCCAAGTGGACGGGTCCTCCACGATGTTATCTGCCGTTTGCACCAAGATGCCGCCGCTGATGGGCCGAAGGTCATAGGCGGTGGTCTCAGGTTGCTTGTCGATGGCTAAGATGCGCAGGTTACGCTTCTTTTTAAGGACCTCCAGCGCCGCCGGTTCGTAGTCGGGGGCGATCACGACCTCGTAGAACACCGGCTCCATGGCCTCGGCGGCGGCGGCGGTGACTGTGCGGTTGAAGGCCACGATGCCGCCAAAGGCGCTCACGGTGTCGCCCTCATAGGCGTGGAGATAAGCCTGGGCGATGTCCTCCCTGCTGGCCAAGCCGCAGGAGTTGGCGTGCTTCACGACCGACACGGTGGCGTCGGCGAAATCGGAGACGGTACGCCAGGCGGCGTCGGCGTCCATCAGGTTGTTGTACGAAAGCTCCCTGCCGTGCAATTGGCGCGCGCCGGCCATCCCCGCCGGGGCGCCGGACTGGGAGTAGAGGGCCCCGCTCTGATGGGGGTTTTCGCCGTACCTCAGGCCGGCCACCTTCTTCAGGGAAATGGTCATCGACTCGGGCAATTCCTCGCCCCCGCCATCGCTTTCCATCAGATATCCCGTAACCGCGGCATCGTAGGTGGAAACATGATGGAATGCCTTGGCCGCCAGCCCCCGCCGGTCTTCGACGGTCAGCCCGCCGTTGGCCAGCTTCTCGCCGACCCAGCCATAGTCGGCCGGGTCCACCACCACGGCCACCGAAGGGAAGTTCTTGGACGCAGCCCGCAGCATGGTCGGCCCGCCGATGTCGATGTTTTCCAGGGCGTCGGCCAGGGTCACGCCGGGCTTGTTGATGGTCTCGACGAAGGGGTAAAGGTTGACCACCACCAGGTCGATGGTGTCGATGTTCTGGCTCTTCAACTCACTCATGTGATCCGGGGAATCTCGCCGGGCCAACAACCCGGCATAGATCGTTGGATGGAGGGTCTTGACGCGGCCCTCTAAGATCTCCGGCGAGCCGGTGACATCCGCCACCTGCCGCACCGGTAAGCCGCCTTCTTCGGACAACGTGCGGTGGGTGCCGCCGGTGCTGATCAATTCGTAGCCGGCCGCGGCCACCTGTTTGGAGAACTCCACGATTCCAGTCTTGTCATAGACACTGAGCAGTGCTTTCAATTTCCTCTCCGTCTTCTTCTGGGGAATTGGCCGGTGGACCCTTAGCCCTTGAATACCACCTGTTCACCGTCGCCCCTGGCAATAACCTTGCCGATGACAACGGCGCCGGGCAGGCATTCTAGAATTTTGTCGATGTTGGATTCGGGGCAGACAGCCACCATTCCCAGCCCCATGTTAAATACCCGGTACATCTCGTGATCGCTGATCCCGCCCTCAGCCTGGATAATCTTGAAGATGGGCAACACCGGCCAAGAACCGTGGTTGATCTCAGCCGCCAGGTCATCGGGCAATATGGCCGGCAGCTTGCCCGGCAGTCCGCCTCCGGTGATATGGGCCAGACCGTTGACCAACCGCAGCACCGGCTCCATCAGCGGATAGTAGCTGCGGTGGGGTACCAGCAGTTCCTCGCCAAGCCGGTGGTCCAGTTCGTCGAACCGGCGGTACAGCACATTGGGGTCGCCATCAGTGTTGAACACATGGCGCACCAACGAGAAGCCGTTGGTGTGGAGGCCGCTGGACGGCACGCCGACCAGGATATTGCCGGCCTCGATGTTTTGCGATTCAAGGAGTTGGTCCCGTTCTACGGCGCCGACCACGAACCCGGCCAGGTCCATCTCGTCTCCGGTGTAGACCTGGGGCATCTGAGCGGTCTCGCCGCCGATGAGGGCGCATCCCACCTCGCGGCAACCCCAGGCGATGCCCCGCATTAGGTTATCCAGGCGCTGGATGTCCAGGTTGCTGAAGGCCACGTAGTCCAGGAAAAACAGGGGTTTGGCGCCCTTGGTGAGGATGTCGTTGACGTTCAGGGTGACCAGGTCTTGGCCCACGGACTCGAAGTGGCCCAGTTGGGCCGCGATCTTCATCTTGGTGCCCACGCCGTCGGTGCTGGCGACCAAGACCGGTTCGCGGTAGCCCGAGAGTTGGTAGAGACCGGCGAAGCTTCCGGAACTGTCCAATACCTCGGGGCCATGGGTACTGGCGGCGAACCCCTTGATCCGCTCTTTTAAGCCGTCCATCCGGTCCAGGTCTACGCCCGATTCCCGGTATGCTTCACTCGCCAATTTGAGGCTCCTCCCGTTCCCATCCGCCCGGCGGTTAGCCGGACCCAACGCCGCTGTAAAAGATTAATTCAAGGGGGGCGCAATGGCAAGGGCAAACACAGCCAAGTAGGGGCTGGAGTGACGGGGAATCTGACCTTTAGAAGTTGCTGCGGGGACCGGTTGACCGTGCCAAAACACAGGGGTTAATCGGCGGCAGGTCCGCTCTGCTCCAATGCAAGCTTGGTCAGCTCCAATTGCACGGGCACGGGGTAATTTCCGGTGAAACAGGCGTCGCAGAAGCCGCCGGAGGAACCCCCGACCACCTTCATTAGTCCTTCCACGCTGAGATAGCCCAGGCTGTCCGCCCCCACCATAACGCGAATCTCCTCCAGGCTGTTGTTGGCGGCCAATAACTCATCACGGGTGGCCATGTCCACGCCCATGAAGCAGGGGTGTTTGATGGGGGGAGCGCACACCCGCATGTGCACCTCTTTGGCCCCGCCTTTCCTGAGCAGGTTCACCACATGGGGGGTCGTGGTGCCGCGGACGATGCTGTCATCCACCACCACCAATCGTTTGCCCTGGATCACATCCACCAGTGTGTTGAACTTCTGGCGCACTCCCAGGTCGCGTAGGCGTTGTTCGGGTTCGATGAACGTCCGCCCCACATATCGGTTCTTGACCAGACCTTCGCTGTAGGGAATGCCCGATTCCTGGGCGTATCCCACCGCCGCGGCCGTCGACGAGTCGGGTATTCCAATCACGAGATCGGCTTCCACCGGATGCTCTTTGGCCAATTGGGCGCCCAACCGCTGGCGCACGGAGTGGACCAATTGCCCCTCCATGATACTGTCGGGCCGGGCGAAGTAGATCAGCTCAAATACGCAGAGAGCCCGGCGTCCGGTCCCGCCGGACCAGGTGGCCGTGTGCATCCCGTCGGCGTCGACTGTTATCACTTCGCCGGGTTCCAGTTCCCGGATGTACTCAGCGCCCAAGTGGTCCAGGGCGCAGGACTCGGAGGCGACGATCCAGCCGGTGTCTAATTTGCCCAAACAGAGGGGCCGGATGCCCAGTGGGTCGCGGGCGGCGATCATGGTGTCTTTGGTCTGAACAACGATCGAATAAGCCCCTTCCAACTGGCGCATGCAGTAGAAGACCCGCTCCTCCCACGTGGCGCCGATGGCGTGGGCCAGCATCTGGGCGATGACTTCCGTGTCGGTGGTGGAGGTGAAGGTGCAATTCCATTCGTCTTGTAGTTGCAGCTTCAGTTGCACGGCGTTGATGATGTTGCCGTTGTTCGCCACGGCCAATTGACCGTTTTGGCCTTCGACCAATAATGGCTGGGCGTTGCGGAGTTCGCTGCTGCCGCTGGTGGAGTACCGGGTGTGCCCAATGGCCATATTGCCGACCAATGGGTAGAAGTCGGGCTCTCTGAATATCTGAGTGACCAGGCCCATATCCGCATGGACCACCACGTTCTCGCCGTTGGCGGCGGCGATTCCAGCGCTCTCCTGTCCGCGGTGCTGCAGAGCGAAAAGGCCGAAGAAAGCCAAACGGCTGGCCTCGCCTTCAGAGGTGAATACGCCAATTACCCCGCACTCTTCGTTGGGGTGATCAAATGGGACACGGCCGAAGGGGAGGTCTAGCTCGCTACTCACGGTGTTATTTTATGTAATCTGTTTTGCGGGGTCAACAACGAGACTCCCAGTTTAAAAGACTTTCCGTTTAGTGCCGGTCCGGCGAAGGTTGATTGGGGTCCGGCCGGAGATTCAAGGCGACGCCCGGCTGAAGATGTCCCGTTACAAATGATGCCGCGAATCCTGCCTGGCCAACAGGCACAGGGGTGCCGAAATTGTGGTCTATTAGTCCCGCGTGGGCATTATCGTTACTTTACGGCCTTCGCCCTCGCCCGTGCTTTCGGTGGACACACTCGGGTTGTCTGTAAGGCTGGTATGGATGATACGCCGGTCGGCTGGAGGCATTGGCTCCAGGGTGATGCTCCGATTGGTTTGGGCCACCCTTTCGGCTACTTTGTTGGCCATGTCGCGGAGTTGGCTTTCCCGGCGCTGACGGTAGTTCTCTACGTCAAGCACCACCCGGACGCCTTCAAACTGTTTCCGGACGATGAGGTTGACCAAGAATTGTAGCGCCTGCAGGGTCTGGCCCCGGCGTCCGATCAACAAGCCGGAGTCCTCTCCGGCTAGGTCGATGATGGGCCCCCCGGATTCCGGGTCGTTGGCGGCCCGCAAGGTACGGGTGACGTTGACACCGGCGGCCTCCAGGATTCGCCCCACGGCGGCGGTGGCTACGCCTGCCGGGGTGGTCTCGCCTTCTGCCGTGGTTGGCACTCCGGCGGCGTTGCGGCCTGCTGAGATTCGGGTGACCCTGACCCGGGCAGCCTCTGAGCCGATGCCCAAGAAGCCGGTCTTGCCCCTACTTAGTATTTCTACCTCGGCCTCGTCGCGGTCGGCGTCGAGCTCTTTCAGACCTAGCTCGATTGCTTCGTCTACGGTCGGGGCGCTCATTACGATCTCCGCTATCTCTTCCATCTTGTACCATCTCCTCCTGTGAATCATCCTGGGATGGCCGGGCTGCCGCCACCGGTGCTGCCGCCGGCGTGGATTTAGCGAACAGTGGGAATAACGGTCCCCAACCACCAGTCACGAAATATTGAATCGCGATACCGATTACGTTGGAAGTTACCCAATAGAGGGCCAGGCCGCTGGGCAGCGTGAACGAGAAGAAAGCGATCATCAGGGGCATCATCCACAGCATCATGGCTTGATTGCCCGATTGCCTCGGATCGGTGGATGGTTGCATCGTCATCTTCTGCTGGACCCAGGTGGAGACGAAGACGAGCACCGGCATGATCAGATTGGTGGGGTCAGATTTCGCCAGGTCCAGCCAAAGAAAGCGCGAGTCCAACGGCGCCGCCGCGAATATGGGCGCGATGGGTATCCAGGTGTACATCTTTTCCGACAATCCAACCAGGTTGTCGGGCCGGGAGAACACGACCTGAATCAATACCCGGAACAAGCCGATCAGTATGGGCATCTGGACGATCATTGGGCCCAGGCAGCCGAAGGGGCTCACCCCGGCCTCCCGGTACATTCGCATAGTCTCTTGGGAGACTCGGGACTTGTCCCTGGAATACCGGTCTTGAATCTCTTTCAGCTTTGGCTGCAGCGAGCTCATGGCGCGCATCTGCTTCAGCTGCTTCAGGGTCAAAGGCATCGTGACCAGCCGGATGATGGCCGTGAGCACGATGATTGCCAGACCCATCTGGCTGAAGAGGATGGTGTAAAGCACCACCAGTGAGTTGAGCATGGGCCGAATTATCAGTTCGGTCCAGAGGAATGAAATGGCCTCCAAAGAGTGCTACCTCGCTGCCGGATTTATTTGGCTGAATTCCTGGGTTAGTTGGCGCATCCGCCGTCCTCCGTGTGCAGGCACCACACGTTTCGTTGCCCGTCTTTGAAGTCGATCCGTCTGACCGTCTTGTCCTGCGACCCAACGAATACCGAGTCACCGACGGCGAACAAAGGCGCTTTTATCTCGGCGTCTCCGATCTTCTGGTTGAACATCACACGCTGTAAGCCCAAATTGTCAGGCCTGGTGTCAAGTAATATCAGATTTCCGTCTTTCGCTGCCACCACCAGGCCGCTCGACACCAAAACCGGGGAAGAAACTATGGGCGAACCCACGTTGTGCGTCCAAAGCAGATTGCCGTTTCGGTCGATGGCATAGATATTGCCGTCCATGTTGGGGGCGAATATCGTATTTCCGTCGGTTATGGCCCCGGCCCAAAACCAGTTGTTGCCTTCGATCGCCCACACCAATGTCCCATCTTTCGCAGACAGAGCGTAAAGCGTTTTATCGAAGGAACCGGCGATGACCTTGCCGTCGAAGACCAGGGGTTTTCCGGCTATCACGCCGTCGGTCTCGTAATGCCAGAGTTCCTTGCCGTCGTCCAGCGTTACCGCATAGACCTTATGGTCTTGGGACCCAAAATAGGCGATGCCGTTTTCCACCGCCGGTGTCGACCAGATGGCCTCCCCGGTGGGGAACCTCCACAACTGGTTCCCATTCTTGGCGGTATAAGCGTAGAGGGACCCATCCTCCGACGCGGCCAACACGATATCGTTTTGGGCGTCATAGGCGGGTCCGGCGACCAACGGCTCGGGAGCTTCGAATTGGCCCTGAGGTTGGCGCCATCCGCCGTCGATCAGGCTGCCGGTTTCCTTGCTCAATGCATAGAGGTACCCATTGATTCCGCTTACGTAGACCAGGTCACCCACCACCAAGGGAGTGTGGTACACACCAAATAGGTTGTCTTGCTCTGAGAATGCGGGAAAGGTCCAGATAGCTTGGAGACTCCCAGAGCCGTCATCGATGAAGGCTTGTACTTCACCATCTTTGGTGCCCACGTAGACCACCCCGTCGCTGCTGACCGGTGGGTTCCAGCCGTCGCTTTCGTTTCCGATGCCCCGGGTGCAGGCCGCGAGAATGGGCAACATGACCACGGCGAATAGAATCAGCAGCCACCGGTCCGTAGACCGCCGCCGGCTAGGAGGCGCTACCCGCCGCGGCGTCCGAGTAGAGGGATTGGTAGGTGGGTTGTGGATAGTAGGACCCAATAGGGGATTAGTGGTTCTCACGGTACGGGGTCATATCCTTGACCGCCCAGAGGCCGGCAGCGACCCAGCCGTTTTACGCCAAGCCAGATTCCTTTGAAGACACCATATCTCTCCACCGCTTCCCGGGAGTAGTGGGAGCAACTTGGATCAAACCGACAGGATGTGGGCAACAGGGGTGAGAGGGTCTTTTGATAGACCCAGATCACGGCTAGAACGGCATACTTCATCTAAGCAATCTCGTTGGCCGGTTAATTCGCCGGCGATTCGGGTGTTTGGTCCACGGTTGGCCCTGGACCGGTGGGCGATGGAACTTTGTCCACCAGATTGGCGCGCTGCAAAAGATTGTCCGTCGCGTCCTTCAGTTCTTGATACTTGGCGGTCCCAGCCCCGCGCCGGACTATGAATAGGGCGTCCCAGCCTTCCTTTACCGGATTCAGGCGGACCGCCTCCCGCAGCCGCCGTTTCACCCTGTTTCTCACGGCCGCGTTGCCGATACGCTTGCTCACCAGAAATCCGAAGCGGCTACAGTCCAAACCGTTGGCCAGGTATCGAATGACCAACAACCGGTTGGCTGCGCTGCTGCCCTCGACATGGATCTGGGAGAACCGTTTGCTTCCAGTGAGCCGTTGCCTGCGCTGCATTACCGGACTGAATTACTGATCAGGTTAATGAGTGAGCTACCGAAATAACGCCTGGTATTCGACCCAGGCGCCAATCTCAGACAGTTAATTTGTGACGGCCCTTGAACCGCCGCCGCTTAAGTATTGCCCTTCCGTCGGAGGTGCTAGAGCGGTGACGAAAGCCATGCACGCGGAACCTGCGTCGTTTCTTGGGCTGATAGGTACGTTTAGGCACAGAAACACATCCTTTCTTGGAAGAATTATAGGCGTGCCCAAATATGGCGTCAAGGAGCCGCCCCAGCGGGCCGGGCGTATTTGTTCCCTACTCGGAGGACGGCCCCGCCGGACGCACGAATGCCAGCCGGTAGTTCGGCGCCCAGAGGTCGTCGAAACCTTCCAAGCCTAATTCCCGGCGGCCTTCGTTATTCCAGAGGCAGATGGCGTCGCGGCAGCCATGGTTGCCCAGCCATGGGTCATGGAGGAAGGCCACCGGCCCTTCCAACTGCACCTCTGGGTATTTGATCCCGAAGTATAGAGCGTCTTCGCAGTAAGGGCGCTCCAAGCCCTGCTTGGCCGCTTCGGCGGTGGCCTCTTGCGACGACAAAGGGTGGTCGAAGCTGAGCAAGACTATCTGGCGCTCCGTTCTGCCGTTGAAGGGCCTGGCCGGAAAATTATCGGAAAATACCTGTGAGTGGCAATAGCCGTATTTGGCTGCGGCCACCAACTTCTCGGTGGTCCGTCCGTCTCCCAGGGTTATGTGGTATACCGTCATGCTGAGTACTCTGCTCGGCCGCCACGCGCCGGCTTCAATCCGCCGCCACGCGCTGACCTTTAGTCGGCCGCCACGCGCTGACCTTTAGTCGGCCGCCACGCGCTGACCGTTAGTTGGCCGCCACGCGCTGATCTTTAGTCGGCCGCCATGCGCTGAAATGAAGTCTTGGGGAAAGACGCCAACAGAACCGCCTTGGCGCCGGAGCGGTTGACGAAGCCGTGCTTCACGCCTGCCGGTGCCAAAACCGTGTCGCCGGGCCCCAGGGTAACCACCTCGTCTCCCAGCACCGCCTCCAGTTGTCCTTCCACGATGACCATGGCTTCTTCGGTGTCGGGATGGATATGCGTGGTGACTCTGGCGCCGGGCTCGATCTCCAGATGCGCCACCCACAGTGATTTGGCCCCGTGGCTGGCGTCCACCAGGACGGTCCGGGAGATCCCCGGGTAACCCTCTTCCGTCTTGGCGTCCGTCCGGTACAAGATGGGCATCAGAATTCTCCTAACCTAAGGGCCCCTTTCATTGATAACGAACCGGTACCGCAATAACGGACCGATACCGCCGAATCCCGGCGGACATATCGTATAATACCAACGAACGTGCCGAAGTGGCGAAATGGTAGACGCGCCGGTCTCAAAAACCGGTGGGGGTGACTCCGTGTCAGTTCGACTCTGACCTTCGGCACCAGCTTTTTAGGCATGAAATCGGCCCAGACCCCAACATGGTGGTCTGGGCCATTTGTGTTAATGTCCACGAACTTTTGTTGACGCCCGTTGGGTTCGTTTCGGAAAACCTTTGGGCGACCGACTGTCTTCTAGCTTCCCGCTCCAATTTCACCAGCAGGTCACACGTCTAGGCAGCCAACCCCCTGTATCAAGGCCTCGCCAACGCGGAAGCCGTCTGTGGTATAGACGTAGGCCAGGATGCGGCCAAACTGGTCTGTGAGCCGGGGTCCATCTTCCGGCCGAAAAAGATCACCAGCCAACACTATTAGCCGGTCTGTGGCCTCTGGACCGCAACGCTCGCCCCGCTCTGGGGTGTCAACACGAAATAGGCGTTTCCGCCCCCGCGAAGTATCCACGGTGTCGCCGTTGATCACTCGGGTCCCCTGGACCTCGGCGCAGTCGGCGCACCGGAGCGATATCTCCGTGGCTGAGCCAACGCCGGCCACAAGGACGGGAAACAGGGTGATCGATAAGAGTGCTTTAGCTCTTGGCAGGCCCGACCAAGATATCCTGCCCCGAGATGCGCACCTCGTAAGCTTCTATATTTTTAGCTGCTGGTGGATTTAATACCTCGCCTGTAACCACGCTGAACTTCGCACCGTGCAAGGGGCACTGGACTTGGTCCTCATCTAGTTCGCCTTCCGCGAGCGGCCCCATCATATGTGTACACGTGTTACTAACGACGTAATAATTTCCATCGACGTTGGCCAACAGCACTTCTTCCTGCCCCAGAGACACCGATTTCATTTCCCCCGGGGAGAGTTCGCCCATTTGAGCTACCGTTACAAACCCTGATTCGGCCATTTCAACTTAACCTCCACCGAGAAATTAGCATTTAAGAAACAAAATTCTAACATGTGTTGACACTGCGCCCTTCCCCAGCCACGGTTTGATAACCAGTCTTTACGTGATCAGCCCACCAGCCCAAAGATACCCGGTTACAAATGAGATTGCACCTCCGGAGACTCCACTGCTCCCGACCACCGATCTCCGTCCGCAACCGCCATCGTCCCGGCCACCGCGCCCACGATTCCTTACAACAACGGAGCGACCGCCAGTGCCAACACGGCGCAGACCGGGCTGGCAATCGCCCACTTGCGGCCATGGTTTTTCCGTTGATCCGGCATAGCGTGGCCGGACTACACCACAGGCAGTTTTGTGTCTAATCGTCGAGGCCTCAGTCCAATTGGCAAAATAGACACACGTTAAAATCTAGTTGTTGTTATGGAGCTCGCCACGAACACAACTACCGCAGTACAAAGGGAGATTAAAATCGTACCCACCGCTTGATTCAGTGATAGAGTCTCCAAGGTGGGTAGACGCCTATTGAGCCCTATTGGTCTTTTAATTGAGTCGTTGGGGTCCAGGCTATATAAAGTGACACCAAGTTGATATTCTCCTTTCCTTACTAGGTGTCTAATTTGCGTCTGGGCCATGTTATGTAATGTCCACGTATGGTTCGCACACTCTTTCTGCCCGCTAATTCTCAGGCACAGATTCCAAAGCGGTAGTGGCGAGCCAGGTCGAGGCGTAGCACGCCTCCGATACCTAGCCGTCGCCAGGCAGGCGATATAATCGGCGCATGGGCAACGAAGACGAACAGGCGCCCAATGAGGACTTACCTGCAATGCAACGCGACCTTGTGTCAGTCAGCATTGTAAGGGACCGCCCAGCAAAAATCTGAAGGTGACCGTGATACCGAGAGAATCTGAAAAAGCCGACGTTATCTTGCACGCAGGTCAAATTCTTACTGTGGGCGCCGGCGACAGCATCGAACAGGCGGTGGCAATAACGGGCGAATCTGTTCAAGCCGTGGGCAGCGATCAAGAGGTGCTTGCCTTGGCCGGTCCGAACACCAGGACCATCGATCTTCGGGGAAGAACCGTCATCCCCGGCATCATCGATATCCACGCCCACATGGACCGTGAGGGATTGAAGCGAATCGGTCCCTCCCTTGAGGGCGCAAATTCCATCTCTGGGATTCTTGCAATCATCGAGCAACAAGTGGCCCAAAAGCGTCCCGGTGAATGGGTGGTCACCATGCCGGTGGGTGACCCGCCCAATTATGCCGATGTCCCGGCAAGTCTTCGGGAGGGGCGCTTTCCCAACCGGTGGGACATCGACAAGGTATCGCCGGACAATCCGGTGTACATCCGGGGCATCTGGACTCCCTGGAACGTCCCCCCGTCTGTGGCGATCGCCAACAGTCTGGCATTGCAACTCGCCGGTATCGGCCGCGATACCCAGGCGCCCGATTCCAGCGTGACCATCGAGCGTGACGACACGGGAGAACCCACGGGTATCTTGGTTGACACGGGGCGGTTTCCATCTCTGGAATTCACTCTGATGAAGGTCGTGCCCCGTTTTACACACCAACAACGGGTAACGGCATTAAAAGAGTCCATGCGGCTCTACAACGCCGTGGGAACGACGGGCACCTATGAAGGCCACGGTGTGGCCCCGGAGGTATTGCGGGCCTACAAGGAAGTCTGGGACGCAAGCGAAATGACCGTTAGGGCGCACCTCGTTCTAAGCCCCGCGTGGGAATCGGTTGCCGAAGCGGCCCAAGAGATGGAGCGCTGGGCGCATTCGGCCTCCGGCCGGGGTTTCGGCGATTCCATGCTCCACATCAGCGGTTACTACATCCACTACGGCGGCAGCAGATACACCGCCAGCGCCCGGACCGCCGAGCTTCCTTTCACCGGCTGGGCGGGCTTCGCTCAAAGCTATAACCCCCCAGGCCGTTTCCGCCGGTTGGTCAAGTTGGCGGCCCAGCACAAGCTGCGGGTGAATACGATCGTGGCCGATTGTTTGGACGAAGTGCTGGAGGTGTTTCAAGATGTACACCGGGAGATTCCGATCAACAACGAGCGCTGGATGATCGGCCACGTGGTCGAGACATCGACCGAGCAATTGGAGTTGATCCGGGATTTGGGCCTGATCGTCGAGACTATCCCCTTGACCCACCTGTGGCTGCGGGGCCGCCGGTTTGTCGATGAACCAGAGGCAGCGGACCAGGCCGTAGCACACCGCGATTACCTAGACCAAGGTGTCAGATTTGGTCTAGGCACCGACAACAAACCATACAGTCCATTTCCCACTATTTGGGCGGCGGTTGTCCGGCAAGAGCGCACGACTAAGAAAATGGTCGGGCCAAAGCAATGCCTAACCCGTATTGAAGCGTTGAAGGCGATCACCATGGGCGGCGCCTACTTCTGTTTTGAAGAGGACCGCCGGGGGTCTTTGGAGACGGGTAAGCTGGCCGACCTTGCCGTCCTATCCGACGACTACTTGGCCGTTCCCGAAGATGAGATTCCGGGGCTGCACTCGGTTTTGACCATGGTTGGTGGGCAGGTGGTCCACTCCTCGGGCGACCTTTAGCAACGAGTGGGCCTTCGATTTCACCCGCTTGTCCACGATCTTTTCGTTGACACGGTTTATCAGGCACGATTCTCGGCGCCAATTCACACTGTCAGCTTCAACTGAAGACCCCCCACCGCAGCCAGGATAGGTGTAAAATCGGCGGCAACAGACCGAAAGCCGAGACGGAGGAGGCGGATATGCAAAAGACAAGGTTAAAAACCGCAGGCATAGACCACACGGTGCTCCACGTAAAAGACTTGGTCCGGTCTAAGCGTTTCTACATTGATGTACTGGGCATGACGGTTAACCATGAAGACGCGACCCATGCGTTTCTCTGGTGCGGCAACGGTCAGATGGTGCCCCTGTTCCAGGTCCCCGAAGGAACGGTCATAACTCCCGGAAATGACATGGACCATATGGCTCTTCGCATGGAGTCGGGGACTTATGAAGAAGTCAAAGAGTACTTGGAGCGCAACGGCTGTACGGTGTCCGGGCGTCCTGGCGACGACCGTTGCATCTATTTTGACGACCCTGACGGCCATCGCCTGCAGGCCTTGTATCCGGGCGGCCAAGGCTAACCGGCCTCTACGGCCGATCATGAATGCCCAGAGTAGTCAAAAACCCCCCTATCCCGGCGCCGTGACATCGACGATCAGCTACGGCGACAGGGTCCAAGGGTTTCTTGCCATACCGGAAAACCAGCCTGGTCCCTTTGGCGCCGTGGTCCTGGGCCACGAGCGGTACGGACTGGTGCAGCACACTCTGGACCTAGTGGCCAAGTTCGCCGCGCACGGCTATATCTGCCTGGCGCCCGACATGTTTTCCCGGTGGGACGGAGATAAAGAGGCACTGACCCGTGGCGACATCCGGGTGAGCATCTCCGATGAGGACATCAGGTCATACATGGGCGAAAGCCTGGATCACCTGCTGGCCCATCACCAAGTGGACCCCGACCGTATCTGCGCCATGGGGGTTTGCCAGAGTGGCGATTATCCGCTGGTCCTGAACAGCGTGCGCCACGAACTGGCAGCAAATATCGTCGTCTACGGCGGAGCGCAGGCCAGGGTATGGGAGGTTGACGAGAACCGGCCCGAGCCGTACGAGTCGATCCTGGAAAGGGTCAGAGCGCCTATTCTGGGGATCTGGGGAGAGGACGACTCGGTGGTCTCGGTGGAGGACATGCTCCGTTTGAGAGACGCCCTGGAATCCAAGCGAAAGACCTACGAGTTTACCCTGTTTCCCGGCATGCCCCATGGCTGGATGAATTCGACCATGCCGGGCCGCTACCGTCCCAAGGAATCGGAACGTGCCTGGTCGATGATCCTGGACTTCATGGAGCGGGTGCACGCCGGAGAATTTCCCGAAGAGCGGGTCGTGTGGCGTTTCCAGTCCGACATCGCCCCGGACTACGACTTCACCAAAAAGGTGCGCCTGGCCTGAGAATGGCGGCCCAGGCGTTGGGCTTTCATCAGTTGATGTTTTCTTGATTGGGACCGGACGTTGACGAAGCGCTGGGCCTTTTGCGTGGTGAGATCGTCCCGGCTCTACAATCCCGATTCCCGGGTGTCCGGGAATTCTCCTGGCCTGCACTGCAGCTCACTGCTCCGGCCGCCAAGGCAACGTGGCAACAAACCTCTTTACGATGGACCGCCAACTACCTCGGCAAATGGCCCAACGGAAAGCATCGAATTTTGGCGACGAGTTGGCCCCCGGCCTGCGGATTCCGGGCAAATTAGACCGCAATGCGCATGCAGCCGGAAGTTCTGGGCCAAAAACTTAAATAGTTATTTGACTATAAACATAGCTTGATGGTAATGTTAGCGTCGATTTAGACCATGATTCGATGCGTTCTAAGTTGAAGCTCCGGTTTTCGTGTCCGTTTTCCTTCAGTTTTGCGTGAGTGTGATCCGCACTCATAAGTATCTCCTAACTCGAACCTTTAGTTGCATAAATTCAAAGGAATTATCGATGATTCACCAGATCAGTGCACATTTAGCTTTCGCAAAACGAAATCTTCGCTTCGTTATCCTGGCGCTCATTGCACTGGGCCTCACAACCATGAACTCCGGCATCGTTATTGCTGAGGAGGACCTTACTCCTCCGGTTCTGACGGCAGTTTCAGTTGATATATCGCAGGTAAATACCTCCCTTTCGGCCCAGACAGTCCTGGTGACCAAATCCGCCACCGACGACCTGTCCGGCGTTGCCTATAGCGGCACCGTAGGTTGCACTGGGTTTACCAGCGGCTTGGTATTCACTAGCCAGTCCGGCGCCAATAAAGTCAATGTAAACAACTGTGCCTTTGTCCTCGTCTCGGGTACCGACACGTCTGGCGATTTTTCCGCGACGGCCACCTTCCCACGTTTTGCGGAAACAGGTTTCTGGCAACTAACTTTGGTGATCATGGAAGACCAGACAGGTAACACCGACTTCGTCAGTTTGCCTGAGTTGTTAGCGCTCGGCATCGACGTGAAGGTCGAAGTGACCTCTGCCGGCGACGCGACGCCCCCGGTCTTGACCGGGGTCTCCGTTGACCGATTAACAGTAGATACCTCTTTAACATCCCAAGCGGTGCAGGTGACCAAGTCCGGCACGGACGACCTGTCCGGAGTTGCCTACAGCGGCACTCCGGGATGTACCGGATTCACGGCCGGGCTTGTGTTTACCAGCCCGTCTGGGGCCAACTCAGTCGATGTGAACAACTGTGCCTTTACTCTGACTGCTGGAACTGACCTCAACGGAGATTTCTCGGCAACCGCCACCTTCCCCCAATTTGCCGAAGTCGGTGTGTGGCAATTGACGCTGGTTAGGATGCAAGACCAAGCCGGCAATATCGATAACATCAACTCGATCGAGTTGGCTGCGCTGGGTATCAACACATCGGTTGAAGTAATCTCTCCCGGGGACGGTACGCCTCCGGTGTTGACCGGGGTGTCGGTCGTCCCGCAACAGGTGGAAACTTCTCAATCGTCCCAGGTGGTCCAGGTGACCAAATCCGCCACCGACGACCTGTCCGGAGTTGCTTATCTCGGCACATCGGGTTGCACCAACTTTACCAGCGGGCTCGTGTTCACCAGCCCGTCCGGTACCAACCAGGTTACTATCAGCAATTGCGCTTTTAGCCTGGCCGCGGGTTCCGACAACAACGGGGACTTTTCCGCCCCGGCCACCTTCCCGCAGTTCGCCGAGATCGGTTTATGGCAGCTCACGCTGGTAGTCATGGAGGACCAGGCTGGCAACACCGATTTCATCAGTCTGCCTGAGTTGCAGGCGCTCGGTATCGACGTGGCCGTCGAGGTGATTGCAACCAGTGATTCCACGCCTCCGGTGCTAACCGGTGTATCTGTTGATCCGCAGCAGATAGACACGTCCCAATCGGCCCAGACGGTCGTGGTGACTAGGTCTGTCACCGACGATTTGTCGGGCGTCGCCCACAGTGGAGCTGTGTGCTCCGACTTTGGTGGCGCTATCTTCTTCTTAAGCCCTTCGGGGGCCAGTTCGGTCCAGGCGAACAACTGCGCCTTCGCCCTGGTATCCGGCACTGACCTCAACGGAGATTTCGCGGCTTCAGTCACGCTGCCGCAATTTGCGGAAGAGGGGATCTGGAGACTCAACCGGGCGATAGTGGCGGACCAGGCCGGCAACCTGAGATTCTACTTCGCCGCCGACCTGCAAGCTCTCGGGTTTGACGTAGGCATCGAGGTGATTGCCCTGGCCGACGTCACGCCGCCGGTTCTTACGGCATTCTCGTTCACTCCATCGGTGGTCGATGTGAGCGGGGGCTCCGCGGCGGTCACGGTCACCTTCGAAATTGAGGATGCCCTATCGGGCCTCGAGTTCGGGGCCGCGGCCTTCGTTAGCCCCTCGGGCCAGCAGGCCCAACTTCAGGCTACCGCTGTCTCCGCGACGCTTGTCTCAGGTACGCTGAATGACGGGACATACGAAGATATCCTCACCGTTCCAATCTTTTCAGAGTCGGGCATCTGGGTGGTTGAGCGTGTGTTCTTGAGAGACGAGGTCGGCAACACCGTCACGATTCCCACTACCGAGCTAGCCCAAGCGGGATTCCCCACAGAGCTGACCGTTGAGCGGAACACTCAGCCAACTGCCGACGCTGGTGGGCCGTACACCGTAAATGAGGGGGGCAGTGTGGTGGTCACGGGCTCCGGCAGCGACCCAGATAGTGACCCCATCACCTTTGCTTGGGACTTGGACAACGATGGTACTTTTGAAACGCCAGGCCAGAGCGTGACCTTATCGGCAGCGGCACTAAACGGCCCTAGCAGCCTCACCATCACGGTACAGGTCACCGACACCAGTGGTCTGTCGGCGACCGACGCGGCGACGGTGGACGTGCTGAATGTCGCGCCAACGGTGGTCGCCAACGATGCCATAGTGTCGGCCAACGAAGGTGCGACCGCCAACAACAGCGGCACGTTCTCCGACCCGGGGGCTGACACAGTAACGATCGCTGCGTCGGCGGGAACAATCAGCCAGGGCGCCGGAACGTGGAACT